>CAMTBF010000432.1 GCA_947068385.1 uncultured Lachnospiraceae bacterium | reverse complement strand
GGCGAAGGGCTTGGGCAGATAGTCGTCCGCCCCCGCCTCCAGCCCGGCCACCCGGTCCTCGATCCCCCCTCTGGCAGTCAGCATCAGCACCGGAACCGCGGAGCCGCTCCCCCGGATCCGGGCCAGCACCTCCATCCCGTCCGCCCCGGGCATCATGATGTCCAGCACGACCACGTCATATGCCGCGCTGCGGAACCGCTCCAGCGCCTCCTCCCCGTCATGTGCCACGTCCACGGAGAACCTGTTCTTCTCCAGCAGGAATTTCAGGGCCCCTGCCAGCTCCACCTCGTCCTCTGCGATCAAAATGCGCATATCCCGTCCCTCGATTCCGTCCATTTTCCAAATCCACAGGACGCCATGTCCCGGATTCAAGCTTACCCCGAATCCGAATCCCCTGTCAATACTCTGGGCAAAACAAGCGCGAAACAAGTGCAATGCAAATTGCTTTTTTCTGTGGATATGGTATAATAACTTTATCAATTACTATCAATTACTCTGAAAGAACCACTTAAGTGAAAGGACAAGCATGGAAACCCGCAAAATCAAGAATGGAAATCGCACAACCTATTTTCTAATCGGAAGCTTCACCCTGCTGCTGCTGATCAGCATAGGGGCCTTCATCTGCCTGGGCCGCTATATCAGCAGGGAGAGCGAAAAATCCATCCATACAGTTGGCGACCTGTACATGGCCGGCATCAACAACCATATCACGGCCCATTTCCGCACGCTGATCGACCTGAAGCTGGAGCAGGCCGAGGCGGTGGTGGAGGTGGTTCCGGCAGATATGGCCGACAGGGACGGGCTGTACAAGGAGCTTGTCTACAGGTCCAGCGTCAGGAACTTCAATTACCTGGCCCTGTATTCCGAGGACGGGAAAATGGAGATGCTGGACGGGAACCCCATCCAGCTTGCAGATCCCGATTCCTTCCGGGAATCCCTCCTGCGCAACGAGAAGAAGATAGCCGTGGGCTATGATTCCCTGGGCAACGAGGTGGTCATCCTGGGCGTCAGCGCGGAATATCCCATGGAGAACGGCGAGGCGTGCATGGCCCTGGTGGCCGCCGTCCCCATAGACTACATCAGCGCCATGCTGGGCACGGACGAGGAGAACGCCCTGATATCCTCCAACATCATCCGCAAGGACGGCAGCTTCATCATCAGCGATATGGGCACGGACTACGCGGATTACTTCGAAAGCCTGTACGATCGCTATCCGGACAGCGACCGCCAGAAGATAGATACATATATCCGGGAGCTTTCCGATGCCATGGAAAAGAAGGAGAACTATTCCGCCGTCCTGAACTTCGGGGACACCAGCCAGCAGACCTATTGTACGCTGCTCCCCTATTCGGAGTGGCATCTGGTGACGGTGCTGCCCTTCGGCGCCCTGAACGAGACCGTGGAGAGCCTGAACGCCAACCGGACCTTCGCCACATTGCTGGTCAGTTCCATCATCCTCATCGTGCTGCTGATCATCTTCTATACCTATTTCCGGATGACCTGCAGGCAGCTCAGGGATCTGGAAGCGGCCCGCGAGGAGGCCCTGGCGGCCACCCGGGCGAAGAGCACCTTCCTCTCCAACATGAGCCATGACATCCGCACGCCCATGAACGCCATCGTGGGCATGACCGCCATCGCCACCGCCCACATCGATGACAAGGACCAGGTGATGAACTGCCTGAAGAAGATCACCCTGTCCGGCAAGCACCTGCTGGGCCTGATCAACGATGTGCTGGACATGTCCAAGATCGAGAGCGGCAAGATGACCCTCACCGCGGAGCGGGTCTCCCTCCAGGAGGCCATCGAGGGCGTGGTGGGCATCGTGCAGACCCAGGTAAAGGGGAAGGGCCAGAACTTCAACGTCCACATCCACAATATCAAAGCGGAGGACGTGTACTGCGACAGCGTCCGCCTGAACCAAGTCCTGCTGAACCTCCTGTCCAATGCCGTGAAATACACCCAGGAGGGCGGCCTGATACAGCTCTCCCTGTACCAGGAGGAGGAACCCCCCGAAAAGGGCGAGGATTTCGTCCGGACACATATCACCGTCACGGACAACGGCACCGGAATGTCCGAGGAATTCCTGAAGCATGTCTTCGACTCCTATTCCAGGGTGGACACCATGCGCGTGCACAAGACGGAAGGGGCGGGGCTGGGCATGGCGATCACGAAGCACATCGTGGATGCCATGGGCGGCAGCATCACCGTGGAGAGCGAGCTGAACAAGGGATCCAAGTTCCAGGTGATCCTGGACCTGGAAAAGGCCGAGCCCTCGGAGGTGGACATGATCCTTCCCGCCTGGAAGATGCTGGTGGTGGATGACGATGAGACCCTGTGCCGCACGGCGGTGGACGCCCTGGACTCCATCGGCATACAGGCCGACTGGACGCTGAGCGGGGAGAGCGCCATCACCATGGTGGAGAAGCACCACCGCATGCGCGACGACTATAAGATCGTCATGCTGGACTGGAAGCTTCCGGGCATGGACGGCCTTTCGGTGGCCAGGCAGATCCGGCGGATCGTGGGCAACGACATGCCCATCATCCTGATCTCCGCCTATGACTGGAGCGAATTCGAGGCGGATGCAAAGGAGGCCGGCATCGACGGCTTTATCTCGAAGCCCCTGTTCAAGTCCACCCTGTTCTATGGGCTGAAGAAATATATGGACGTGGAGGATGCCAAGGCCCCGGAGGACAGCCAGGCGGAGCTGGCGGGTCGGCGGGTGCTGGTGGCCGAGGACAATGAGCTGAACTGGGAGATCCTGCAGGCATTGCTGTCTGATATCGGCATAGAACCGGAATGGGCAGAGAACGGGCAGATCTGCCTGGAGAAGTTCCAGGCATCCGCACCCGGATATTATGACGTCATTCTGATGGATGTCCGCATGCCTGTGATGAACGGCTATGAGGCCACAGAGGGCATCCGGGCTTCGGGGCATCCGGACGCTGCTGCCATCCCCATCATCGCCATGACGGCAGACGCTTTCTCGGAGGACATCAAGCGCTGCCTGGACTGCGGCATGAACGCCCACACCGCGAAGCCGATCAACTTCGACGAGGTGGTCTCTCTGCTGAAAAAGTACATCTTATAGGAGCCGGCTCACCGTATCTTCGCCAGCGCCTCCTTTGACAGTATCTTCCGGATGTTCAGCGCGAACAGCAAGGTGGCTACCGTGGCCGAGATGGCGTCCGACACCGGCTCTGCCCAGTAGACGCCCATCACCCCCATGAACCGGGGCAGGACAAGGGCCAGGGGAATCAGCAGGATGATTTTCCGCAGCACCGCGATGAAGAGCGATATCTTCGCCTGCCCCAGGGCCACCAGCTCCGCCTCACTGGTGAAGAACCCCGCGTAGAACCGGGGAAAAAGTATGCTGGTGGACTCCGTCGCCATCCTCTCTTCCCTTGTCTGGTCCGTCGCTGCTGCCATGTGTCAGGGATAGACCTTTTTCATCAGTATATCCCCTTGGCAATCAATTCTTTCTGCCTTTTCTGGAAAAAGAACTCGTGCGCCATTTTATAAAACTCATATTCCTCTTTGTCCTCAATCTCGGAACCAGCCTCTATGATTCCCACCGTGGGGGAAAATACCTCTTTGCAGATTTCATATGCTCTGTGGACTTCATCTATTTTTTTCATTTCTTTCCATTCTGGCCTGTCTGACAACAGGTCTTATTGTTGTACTCTTTTTTT
>CAMTBF010000431.1 GCA_947068385.1 uncultured Lachnospiraceae bacterium | reverse complement strand
CCAAGATAAGTCGCAGCGAAACACTTCACTTTGAATCTTCAGGGTAAGTGTTTCGCTGCGACTTATCTTGGTCTTAGTATGACCCGGCGGAATGAAAATATGTTGGAAACATTTAGGGAAAAATACCCGGGGGAATTCATTGCATTTACCGTAGCTTTGTGTTAAAATCGAAATATTCGTACATGCTTATAAAAAAGCGCCGCAGCAGCGGTACAGGCCGCTGCAGAGCGGCAGTTGTAAGTGGGGGCCATATGTTGCATTATATTATATCCGGAGAGCATTCCTCTTTACTCGCCCTGGGCGGGATTCTGTTCGCGTTCATCGCCACGGTGTATGCTACGGCAAAGCTCTGCCAGTACCTGCCCAAGGACGCGGGGCGTGAGTTCGCCGTTGACGGCAAGCTGTCCGCCGGGAAGCCCAGGGGCGCGGGGATCATCTTCGTGCTGGCCTTCGTGGCGTCGGCGGTCCTGTTCGTGCCCATGAAGCCGGAGCTTGTGATCTATCTGATACTGATCGTCATCAGCATGCTGACGGGTTACCTGGACGATGCCTCGGAAAAGCCCTGGGGCGAGCTGAAGAAGGGGATCCTGGATCTGTGCGTGGCCATTCTGGTGGCGATGACGTTCCTTCATTATAATGACAATACCATTCAGCTGGCGCTGTTCCACCATGCCAGGCTGGAGATTCCGAGGGCCGTGTTCGCCGTGCTGATCGTGGTGCTGGTATGGGTGTCCGTGAACGTGACAAACTGTGCCGACGGCGTGGACGGGCTCTCCGGGACGCTGACCATCATTTCCATCATGACGATTTACGTGGTGGACAGGATTCTGGGGACCGGGGAGGACTTCTCCCTCCTCATACTGCTGTTCGCGGCCTGCATCCTGGGATACCTGTGGTACAATGCCACGCCCAGCCGCCTGCTGATGGGGGACGCGGGCTCCCGGGCCATGGGCCTGTTCATCAGCATCGCCGTACTGAAGTGCGGCAGCCCTGTCCTGTACATCCCCATCGCTTTGGTGCTGATACTGGACGGCGGCCTGGGCCTTGTGAAGGTGGGCCTGATCCGGGCCTTCAAGATCCGCATCATGACAGGAATACGCACGCCGCTCCACGACCATGTCCGCAAGGTGTGGGGCTGGTCCAACACCCAGGCCGTGTTCCGCTTCGCCATCATCCAGATCATCCTGGCGGTGGCCGTGGTATACGGGATCGGGCTGTGAAAAAGATGATAATAGATGAAATATCAGGAAAGGCAGATATCTGAAAATGTACGACCAACTGACACCCAGCGATATCAAGAAAATGGAAGAGGAAATAGAGCACCGCAAGCTGGTGGTCCGGCCCAAGGCCCTGGAGGACGTGAAGGAGGCCAGGGCCCAGGGGGACTTAAGCGAGAACTTTGAATACTACGCGGCCAAGAAGTTCAAGAACCAGAACGAGAGCCGCATCCGCTATCTGGAGCGGATGATCAAGACCGCCAGGGTCATCTCCGAGGATTCCGCCGAGGACGAGGTGGGCATCAACAATACGGTGACGGTGGAGTTCCTGGAGGACGGGCTGGTGGAGACCTACAAGATCGTCACCACCGTGCGGGGGAACTCCCTGGAGAACCTGATCAGCAACGAAAGCCCCCTGGGCAAGGCGCTCCTTCGGAAGAAGGAGGGGCAGACGGCCCATGTGCAGGTGAACAATGCCATAGGCTATGACGTGAGGATCATCAAGATAGAAAATACCGCTGACGACGGCAGCGACAGGATTAGGAGCTTTTAGATGAAAAAATATCTGTTATTCGACCTGGACGGAACACTGACGGATCCCAAGGTAGGGATATGCACCTGCGTACAGTACGCGCTTCGCTCCTTCGGGATCGAGGAGCCTGACCTGGACAAGCTGGAGCCCTTCATCGGGCCGCCCTTGAAGGACAGCTTCATGAAATACTATGACATGGACGAGGCCCAGGCGGAGGCTGCCATCGAGAAGTACAGGGAGCGCTTCCGGGACACCGGAATCTTCGAGAACAAGCTCTATGACGGCATCCCCCAGATGCTGAACGCCCTGAACTCCCAGGGCATGTTCATGGCCGTGGCCTCCAGCAAGCCCACGGAGTTCGTGCGGCGCATCCTGGATCATTTCGGGATCGGAAAGTATTTCAGGGTCGTAGTCGGCAGCGAGATGGACGGCACCAGGGTGCAGAAGGAGGAGGTCATCCAGGAGGCCCTGAAGCAATTGTTCGGCAACTGGCCCGTGGAGAAGACCAAGGTATACATGATCGGAGACCGCAGCTACGACGTGGAGGGGGCCCGGAAGGTGGGCGTGGAGTGCGTGGGCGTTACATACGGCTATGGCAGCATGGAAGAGCTGCGGGAGGCCAAATGCGACTACATCGTCCGCTCCGTGGAGGAGCTGCAGAAGTTCCTGCTCCGGGGCACGGAGAAGAAGGAGCAGCTGACCACCTCCCAGCGGATCTGGCAGATGGTGCTGCCCTTCCTGATCTTCTTCCTGGCCAGGAACATCGCCGTGAACGTGGGGGCCATGCTCCTGGCCAGCATAGGGAGCAGGATGTCCGGCGGGGATTTCCTGTTCGTCCGGGATGCGGGCGGGGAGCTGACCAGCATGACGGGGAACGCTGCGGTGCTGGTGTCCACCTTCGGATATGCGGTGGCCGGGCTTTCCGTATGGAACATGGCGAAGAAGACGATCGCCAAGACGGCGGAGGACATGAAGCTGCTGCACATCAAGGCGGAGCCCGTGAAGAACTATTGCCTCCTGGCAGGGGCCACGGCAGGGCTGGCGCTGGGGCTGAACTTCCTGTTCCTGCTCACCGGCACGGTGGAGGGCTCCGAAGCCTATCAGGAGGTGGCCCAGAGCCAGTACGCCGCATGGTTCCCCATAGGGCTGGTCTGCTTCGGCATCATCACGCCCATCGCGGAGGAGCTTCTGTTCCGGGGCGTCATCTTCGGCTGCATCAAGCGGTACATGAAGCTGCCCGCGGCCATGCTGGTGTCGTCGATCTTCTTTGCCCTGTACCACGGGAATTCCGTGCAGGCGCTGTATGCGGTGGTGCTGGGATACCTGATGGCGTATGCCTATGAGTATTTCGGGGATTTCAGGATCGCCGTGGCGGTGCATGTGCTGGCGAACCTGCTGTCCTATGTGCTCAGCTATCTCCCGGCGGTGTCGGTGCTGGCGAACTGGCCGGTGTGCATGGCGGCCCTTGCGGTGGGGGCGGGATGCGCGTGGATGCTGCATAAGGAGAAGAAGATATTCTGAAAAGGACCCGTAGGGCTGTGGAAGGCAGTCCTACGGGTCTTCTGATATGTCCAGGATCAGGCTGTCCAGCAGGGCGCTGCCCCGGTAGGCCTCCCGGATCGTCCCGTCCATGGCCTCCCTGGCGGCATGCTCCCCGCTGAAATGGCTCAGGTCCTCGCTCCATGCGTCCGGATAGTAGTAAATGCTGTCAAAGAAGTCCGGATACACCGTGCTCATCCAGGTGTCCCCATAGCCTTCCGCCAGGGCCTCTATCTGCTCCCGGAAGTATTCCGAGCAGGGGGAAGGGTACAGATGCAGCTCCACGCCTTTCTGTACGCACAGATCATACAGCTTCCTCACATACTGGTCTGCTATCTCGAAGGGGGACGACTGTACATAAGGCTCCCTGTTCAGGCTGATATAGCTTAAGACGAGCTTCCGCAGGACCGGAGAGTCCTCTATC
>CAMTBF010000430.1 GCA_947068385.1 uncultured Lachnospiraceae bacterium | reverse complement strand
CCGTGGAGCCGCTGCGCAGCACGAAGCCGCCGTGAGGGATGCCGCTGTGGTCCCTCTTCAGCTCCTCTTCGCTGATGAAATGGACGGTGGTGTCGTAGTCGGCGAAGTAGTTGGGCATGGTCTTGATCTCCGTCTCGATCCTGTCCAGGTCAGCCCCCTCCTCCGCCACCACGAAGCATTCCCTGGTGTGCTTCTGGCGGGTGGTCAGTTCCGGATTCTCCCCGGCCCGCACCGCCGCCAGGGCGCTGTCCACAGGGATGGTGTACTGCTTGGCGTCCTTTACCCCCGCAATCCTGCGGATGGCATCGGAATGCCCCTGGCTCACGCCCCGGCCCCAGAAGGTGTAGTCCTTTCCCTCAGGGAGGATGGCGTTTGCGTACATCCTGTTCAGGGAGAACATGCCAGGATCCCAGCCCACGGAGATGATGGCGGTCCTGCCGCCTTTCTTTGCCGCCGCGTCCACATGGGCGAAATGCTCGGGAATCTTCGCGTGGGTGTCGAAGCTGTCCACTACGTTGAAGAGCTCTGCGTACTGGGGCGTCTGCACCGGGAGATCCGTGGCGCTGCCGCCGCAGAGGATCATCACGTCCAGCCTGTCCGTCCACTGGGGAGCCTGGTCCACATGGCAGACCTGGGCCGTCTGGGTGAGGATCTTCACATCCGCGGGATCCCTCCTTGTGAACACTGCCTTTAGTTCCATATCCGGATTCTGGCGGAGGGCGCATTCCACGCCCCGTCCCAGGTTGCCGTAGCCTAAGATACCGATTCTGATGCTCATAAACCTCTCCTTTTCCTTTCGGTTTTTTGCGCCGGAGATGCTTCCATCGCCGCGAAATCCTTTTCATCGCTGCGGGGATTCACCAGCGCTGCACTTATTATAAGCGCTGGAAGTATTTTGCGCAAGCCGTAGGGGGCTTAAAATGTGCGCCTTGCCCACGGCGGCAGAAAGCGAGGACCATGGCCCCTGCAGCCCCGGCCTGTCAGAACCGGCTGTAGCACAGATACGCTCCCGCCTTCAGGAGCAGGGCGATGATCAGGATCGTGAAGGACACATAAAAGGCCGTCATGTCGAACAGGGAGGCGGTGAGGGTGATGAAGAGCAGGCAGGCCAGGAGGATATCCAGCACGATGCCGCCGCTCTTGTCATGGAGATAGCGGTTGCGCTCGTCCGTCTCTTCCAGCATCTGCTCCTTTCGCAGGAGGCGGTTGCCCAGCAGCTTTTTGTTGTGGACGATTCTGGAGACGACATAGATCATGCCGCCGAACAAGACGATTCGGCTGAACTGGCTGGCCAGGTCCGTCATGATTCTGGAATCCCCGCCTCCCAGCTCCACAATGGCCACCATGTATGCCAGCATGGCGATCAGGAGCAGGTACAGGATGCGGATGCGCCATTTGATTTTTGTCTCGTAGTCCATGTCTTTACAGCTTCTCATACGCTTCATCCTCCTTGCGCTTATTCTCTTCTAAACAACATAAATCCTCCACGGTGGTGCGGAAAATCTTTGCCATCCGGTAGGCCAGCATCAAGGACGGCTTGTACTGCTCCTTTTCGATGGAGATGATGGTCCTGGCGGAGACATGCACCAGGTCGGCAAGCTGCTGCTGGGTCAGGCCCGCGGCGCTGCGCAGCTCTTTTACTTTTGTCTTCATAAGTCCTTTTTCCTTTCGGGGTCCATGGCCATGGCATCAGGGGTGATGGTTCCATATGTGGAACGGTTCCAATATGAAGTGAGCTTCATATGAAGTTAACTTCATAATAGCATGAAGGCAAAGCAATGTCAAGAGGGAAAGGGAAAAACGAAAGAATAAGGAAGGAATAAATGGAAAACGATAAAACGATAAACAATGAACAGAAAATGCCGCCGCTCCCACAGCGACCGTCCGGACAGAAGGCCATTCACTGATGGCGTTCCGGCGGACAATCGTTTGGAGCAACGGCATAGAATACGGAAAGGCTTATGCTTTCTGGGCCCATTCGATGGCGATCCCCGTGGTGTTGGGGCCTACATGGGAGGCCACAATCAGGTTCAGCGACGCCTGGCAGTCGCTCTGGACAAGGGAGCGGCATTTCTCGAAGAGCGCCTGATTGCCCACGTAGATGGAGCCAAGCCTGGCGGTCTCCCTGGATTGGGAGATGGACTGGATATTGCGCAGGGCCGCGTTGATGCCCCGGTTCTTCTTGTAGGGAACGATGCGGCCCTCGGTGATGGTGAGGGTCACCTTGATGTCCAGGATGTCCCCGATCTTGCCTACGCTGGGGGAGACGCGGCCGCCCTGGACCAGGTATTTGAAATCGTCCACCACGAAGAAGACGTCGATCAGGCCCACCCGCCTGCGGATCTCCTCAGCCGTCTCCGCAAGGGGCATGCCCTTGGCCCTCAGCTCGATGGCGTCCACGCACAGGAAGCCGCTGCCCAAAGTGGCGCTCAAGGAGTCGATCACCTCTATCCTGGACTGGGGGTATGCGGCCCGCAGCTCGTCCGCCACCATGCAGATCGTGCTGTAGGAGCCGCTTAGGGCCGAGGACACCGCTATGCACAGGATGTCCTTTCCGGCCTGCAGTGCCGCCTCGAAGCTTTTCCGGGCGAAATCCGGATTCACGCCGGCGGTATAGGCCCGGCGGCTGCTCAGCTGTTCGAAGAATGCCTCTCTGGACAGGATCTGTTCGTCTCCGTATATCATGTTATCGTCAAAGTAGTAATACTGGGGCAGATAGGAAATCTCTTTCTCATAGGGGGAGGGGAGGTCCACATCCCCATCGGTAAAAATCACATAATCTTTCATATAAGCCATCCTTTACTTTTTGCTGAATCACGGGCTACCTCTATCCTACTATGCCGGGCGGAGTTTCGCAAGTGATTTCGAGGATTTTTTCTTGACAGCCGTGCCGTTTATGCATATAATGAACAAAAACAGACGAGGTGCATGTCATGTTGATTTTTGCCTGTGGAAGAATGCGCAGATAGGAAGTTCACACCGAAGGAGGAAGCGGGCATCCGCTTTATTTGGTGTGCTTTTTTTATCTGTTGTCTGATTTGATTCTTCCCCATTGGCATAGCATGGCAGTACCTGAGGATGCATATGGATTTCAGTCAGGATGCGTTTTCGGATGTACCGGCCGGGCAGGGGAGACCCTGCCCTTTTTGCGCCCGGATCCGGTAAGGCTGGGGACGGGCGCCTGCCCGGGGAAATTGGTTGAAAACGGAAAGGAATTCATATGGATAGAAAACGGAAAAAATCTGCGGGAATGGAAGGTCTGAAGTTCCTGCATCAGGAAATGCGCAGGTACAGATGGTACAGCTCTGTGCTACCTGTTTTAGCATGCATGTCACAGGTCTCGCAATCCCTTTTGCTGCTCCTGCTGCCCAAGATCGTGCTGGACGCGCTGACGGAAGGCGCCACCTTTGCCGCCTTTGCGGCCCGGGTCCTGCGGACGGGAGCGGGGCTTGCTGTGGCCGCCGTGATGAGCCTGGTAGTTCACAATGAGATAGAGAAGTGCGCCCAGACTTTTCTGTACCGCAGGCTGAACGCCCTCTGGGAGAGGAAGATGCTGCGCCTGGACTACGGGGTGTTCTGCTCGCAGCAGGGGAAGATCGGTATGGAGAAGGCCAGAGCGGCCATCGCCAGCCCCAACTGGGGCGTGGTGGAGCTTTTGGGGAAGGAGGCCGCCCTGCTGGAGGCCGGGGCCGGGCTGGCGGCGTACTGCGCC
>CAMTBF010000429.1 GCA_947068385.1 uncultured Lachnospiraceae bacterium | reverse complement strand
CTAATGAGGGAAACTTTAAGGGAAAGAAAAACCTATAACACATTATAACACAAAATATCAAGGAATTCAAAAAATATAGCTAATGGTAAACAGGTTTGGGCAGGGAGCCCGAAATTCATAATCTTCCAGAAAAATAGAAAGAATCCTTGGAATAAGACTACTATAGCATGTCCGCGGTATGCCTGCAACCAGTTTCTGGAAATGGCAACAAAAATCCACAAAAAATACCCTCGCGGAAAACGCGAATTCTACTTGACAAATAAAAAACCCCAAGATTATAATGATATATCAGAAAAACGTCACAGACAGCAAATGCCATGACGAAGAGAGTAGCTGTTCCGGGAAAGCCCCAGCGAGCCGGTGAGGGTGGGAGACCGGCGCAAGTAAGGGGACAGTGAAGATCGCTTCCGAGCAGGCAGGACAAAAGGCGGGAGCCAGGTTCCCGGGCGAGTAGTTCTGCACGGCGTTCCCCCGTTATGGGAAAGCGTATCATTTCCGAAAGGTGATTTCCGCGTAAGGCCGCAAGCCGCAGCCATGCGCCCCTGGCCAGTATGGTGCAGGAGCCGGGGAGTCCTGACGGATACGTACGATGTAACAGGTGGTGAAACGAAGGCGCAGGCTTCGTCCTATTACGGGACGGGGCCTTTTTTATCCCATTGCGCGAACACCCCGCAGGGGAAGCCATGAAGCGTCTGCGGCGCGAAGCCAGAACAGCAGTCAAACAGCCAAAAGCGGCAAAAAGCAGCGGAGAACAGCCCTCCCAAGGGCAATCGCCAAACCGCAGAACCAGGAAAGGAAGCGCGACAATGTACAAACAGGTTTCAGCAAGTGTCAGCACGGTAGACCGTGAAAAGGAAGTAGAGAGATTCTGGCGGGAGAACCACATCTTCCAGAAGAGCATCGACAGCCGTAAGGAGGGACCGGTCTACACCTTCTACGACGGCCCCCCCACGGCCAACGGCAAGCCCCACATCGGCCATGTGGAGACCCGCACCATCAAGGACATGATCCCCAGATACCGCACCATGAAGGGCTGCATGGTGCCCAGGAAGGCCGGCTGGGACACCCACGGCCTGCCCGTGGAGCTGGAGGTGGAGAAGCTCTTAGGCCTGGACGGCAAGGAGCAGATCGAGGAGTACGGCCTGGCCCCCTTCATCGACAAATGCAAGGAGAGCGTCTGGAAGTACAAGGGCATGTGGGAGGAATTCTCCGGCTCCGTAGGCTTCTGGGCGGACATGGACGACCCCTACGTGACCTATCATGACGACTATATCGAATCCGAGTGGTGGGCCTTAAAGACCATCTGGGACAAGGGCCTTTTATATAAGGGCTTCAAGATCGTGCCCTACTGCCCCCGCTGCGGCACCCCCCTGTCCAGCCACGAAGTGGCCCAGGGCTACAAGGCGGTAAAAGAGCGCTCCGCCGTGGCGCGCTTCAAATGCGTGGGGGAGGACGCCTATTTCCTGGCATGGACTACGACCCCGTGGACATTGCCCTCCAACGTGGCCCTGTGCGTGAACCCGGACGAAAGCTACGTGAAGGTAAAGGCCGCGGACGGCTACACCTACTACATGGCCCAGGCCCTGCTGGACACTGTCCTGGGCGGCCTGGCGGAGGAAGGGAAGCCCGCCTACGAAATCCTGGAGACCTACAAGGGCACGGATTTGGAATACAGGGAATACGAGCCCCTGTTCGCCTGCGCCGGGGAGGAGGCCGCCCGCCAGGGCAAGAAGGCCCACTACGTCACCTGCGACAACTATGTCACCATGTCCGACGGTACCGGCATCGTGCACATCGCCCCCGCCTTCGGTGAGGACGACGCCAATGTAGGCAGGAAGTACGGCCTGCCTTTGGTGCAGTTCGTGGACGGCAAGGGCCACATGACCCAGGAGACCCCCTACGCCGGGAAATTCGTGAAGGACGCGGATCCGGATATCCTGAAGGATTTAGATAAGGAAGGGAAGCTCTTCTCCGCGCCAAAGTTCGAGCACGACTATCCCTTCTGCTGGCGCTGCGACACGCCCCTGATCTATTACGCCAGAGAGTCCTGGTTCATCAAGATGACCGCGGTGAAGGACGACCTGGTGCGCAACAACAAGACCATCAACTGGATCCCGCCCACCATCGGCGAGGGGCGCTTCGGCAACTGGCTGGAGAACATCCAGGACTGGGGCATCTCCCGGAACCGCTACTGGGGCACGCCCTTAAATATCTGGGAGTGCGAATGCGGGCACATGGAATCCGTGGGAAGCCGCCAGGAGCTGGTGGCCCTCACCGGGGATGAAAAGGCCGGAAAGGTGGAGCTGCACCGCCCCTACATCGATGAGGTGACCTTCCCCTGCCCCAAGTGCGGAAAGACCATGAAGCGGGTGCCGGAGGTCATCGACTGCTGGTTCGACTCCGGGGCCATGCCCTTTGCCCAGCACCATTATCCTTTTGAGAATAAAGACCTGTTCGAGCAGCAGTTCCCGGCCAACTTCATCTCCGAGGCCGTAGACCAGACCAGAGGCTGGTTCTACTCCCTGCTTGCGGAGTCCACCTTGCTCTTCAACAAGGCCCCCTACGAGAACGTCATCGTGCTGGGCCTGGTGGCGGACGAGGAGGGCCAGAAGATGAGCAAGTCCAAGGGGAACGTGGTGGATCCCTTCGAAGCCCTGGGCCAGTACGGCGCGGACGCCATCCGGTGGTACTTCTACACCAGCGCGGCCCCCTGGCTACCCAAGCGCTTCTCCGGCAAGACCGTGCTGGAGGGACAGCACAAGTTCCTGGACAAGCTCTGGAACACCTATACCTTCTTCGTGCTCTACGCCAACATCGACGGGTTCAATGCGTCAAAGCATACATTAGAGTACGAAAAACTGCCCGTGATGGACAAATGGCTCCTGTCCAGGCTGAACAGCACCGTGGGCGAAGTGGACACCAACCTGGACAGATACCGTATCCCTGAGGCTGCAAAGGCCCTGCAGGATTTCGTGGAGGAGATGAGCAACTGGTACGTGCGCCGCAGCCGTGAGCGCTTCTGGGCAAAGGGCATGGAGCAGGACAAGGTCAACGCCTACATGACCCTGCACACGGCCCTGGTGACGGTGTGCAAGGCCGCCGCCCCCATGATTCCCTTCATGACCGAGGAGATCTACCGGAACCTGGTGTGCTCCTGCGACGCGGCCGCGCCGGAGAGCATCCATCTGTGCGATTTCCCGGTAGTGGAAGAGAGCTTCATCGACAAAAAACTGGAGGCGGACATGGAGGAGGTGCTGGAGGCAGTGGTGCTGGGCCGGGCCTGCCGCAACGCCGCCACGATCAAGAACCGCCAGCCCATCGCAAGGATGTACGTGAAGGTGACGGATGCGGCAGAGGGCGGGCAGGACGGCACCGGTTCCGCAGACAAAGCGATCGGCCTGGACAGCTTCTACACCACCATCATCGAAGACGAGCTGAACGTGAAGGAGGTCATCTACACCGGGGACGTGCGGGACTACACCACCTACACCTTCAAGCCCCAGCTGCGCACGGTAGGCCCCAAATACGGAAAGCAGCTTGGGGGCATCCAGAAGACCTTGGCCTCCCTGGACGGCAACGCCGCCATGGACGAGCTGAACGAGGACGGAAAGCTTGCCTTTGAGGTAAACGGCACGGCCGTGGAGCTGACAAAGGACGACCTGCTCATCGACATGACCCAGAAGCCGGGCTACGTGTCCCAGGAGAACGGCAGGATGACCG
>CAMTBF010000428.1 GCA_947068385.1 uncultured Lachnospiraceae bacterium | reverse complement strand
AAAATATTTCGCATTATTTAATAGTATAACGCAAAATGGAATTTACAATGAAAGCCTTCTTTTCTTTAAGAGGATAGCCTAAATTCCAGGCTGTCATTTCAGGAACATGCGAATCAGTCTGTCTTTTTTCCCGTTATAGGGCTGGTAGCGCAAAGGCATGTCGATCCAGCCGTATTTTTTCAGGACGTTTTTCTCATGGGTAAAGGTCTCGAAGCTCTTTCGCCCATGATAGGAGCCCATTCCGCTGTTCCCCACGCCCCCGAAGCCCATCCGGGAAGTGGCCAGATGCATGATGGTGTCATTCACGCAGCCGCCTCCAAAGGAAACCGTTTCCAGGAACCGTTTTTCCGTGTTTTTATCACTTGTAAACAGATAGGCCGCCAGCGGCTTCTCCCTCCCCCGCACAAAGTCAAAGGCCTGCCCGATTTCCTCAAAGGTAAGCACCGGCAGGATGGGCCCGAATATCTCCTCCTGCATCACGGCATCCTCCCCGGTCACATTGTCCATCACCGCAGGCGCGATTCGCAGTCTCTCCGGATCCGCCTCGCCTCCGTATATAAGCTTTTCCGGGTTCATCAGCCCCTGCAGCCTGTCGAAATGCTTCCGGTTGACGATTTTCCCATAATTCCCATTCTCCAGCGGCTTCTCCCCGTACATCCGCTTCACCGTCCGAATGAACTGCTCCAGGAATGCCTCTTTCACGCTGCCCTCAATCAGCAGGTAATCCGGCGCCACGCAGGTCTGGCCGCAGTTCAGGTATTTTCCGAAAGCGATCCTGGCTGCCGCCAGCTTCAAATCCGCTGTCCTGTCCACGATGCAGGGGCTCTTGCCGCCCAGCTCCAGCGTCACCGGCGTCAGGTGGGCAGCCGCCTTTTCCATCACCAGCTTTCCCACGGTCACGCCGCCAGTGAAGAAGATATAGTCGAAACGCTCCTCCAGCAGGGCGCTGTTCTCCGCCCGACCCCCTTCTACTACAGCTACATAATCCTGCGGAAAGACCTCCTGCACCAGCTCCCGGATTGCGGCGGAAGTGGCCGGGGAGTAGGCGGATGGCTTGAGCACGCAGCAGTTCCCCGCCGCGATGGCTCCGATCATGGGCTCCACGCAAAGCAGGAAGGGGTAGTTCCAGGGGGACATCACCAGTACGCAGCCGTAGGGCTCCCGCAGGGAAAAGCTCCTGCCGTGGAAATTGGTCAGGTCCGTGCCCCGATATTTAAGCCTGGCCCATCTCTTCAAATGTTTCATCTGATAGGAAAGCTCGCTTAAGGTAAGCCCCACCTCGCACATGTAGGATTCGCTGGCGCTCTTCCCCAGATCCTGCTCCATGGCGCTGCAAAGCCGCTGCTCATGGGCGCGGATTGCCTGCCCGAGACGCTTCAGCGCCGAAAGCCTTGCCCCCACATCCCTTGTGGCCCCTGTGTCGAAATATGCCCGCTGTCTTTTTACGATATCGCTGATTTCCATTTCTCCTGTTTCCTTTCCGCAGCTAACCCATTCGCCCTCCGGGAATACGCATCCCCCTGCGCCGCGATTTTCCGGTACATGGCGGCCAGCTCCTTAGCGTCCATCAGCCGCGGCACGGGATAGAGGGGATTGCTTTCCCTGTCCGCATGGGCCGCCATCTGGCGGATGTCTTCCTCCTGGATGCCCTCCAGCTTCTCCGGGATTTCCATGGAGCGGTTCATGTCCTTCACCCATTGGATGAACTGCGACGAAGCGGCATGGTCATCCGCTTCCCCGGGCGCGATCCCGCAGATTCTGGCCAGCTTTCCCAGGCGCTTCTCGCAGCTTTCGCCGTACTCCTCCAGAAAATAGGGCAGGATCACCGCATTTGCCAGCCCGTGGGGGATGCCGTAGCGCCCGCCCAGCGAATGGGCCACCCCATGGACATAGCCCACATAGGAGCGGGTGAAGGCAATCCCCGCACAGTAGGCGGCGCGCAGCATGCTCTCCCGCGCTTTTGCGTCGCTGCCGTCGTCGTAGGCCCTTTTCAGATCGGCATGGATCCGGCGCACCGCCTCTTCCGCCATCCTGCGGGTCAGCTTTGTGGTGCTGCCTCCGATGTAGGCCTCCACCGCATGGGTCAGCGCGTCCATCCCGGTGGTGGCCGTGATCTGCCTGGGCAGGCCGGTGGTCACATGGTAGTCCAGCACGGCATAGCGGGGAATCAGCGCGAAATCATTGATCGGATATTTGTGGTGGGTGTCGGAATCCGTAATCACAGCCGCCAGCGTAGTCTCGCTCCCCGTCCCGGCGGTAGTGGGAATCGCCACCAGCGTGGGCAGCTTTCTGTGTATCTTCAAAAGCCCCCGCATCTTCTGCACAGACTGCCTGGGCTTCACGACCCTCGCCCCTGCCGCCTTGGCGCAGTCTATGGAGGAACCGCCGCCGAAGGCGATGATGGCGTCGCAATGGTTGGCCAGGTAGGCTTCTTTTGCTTGTTCCACATTGTGGATCGTAGGGTTCTGTACGGTATCGTCGTAGATGGCATAGGACACGCCCGCCTGCTCCAGGGCATCGGTCAGGGGCTTCAGCAGCCCCAGCCCGGAAATCTCTTTGTCCGTGACGATCAGGACGCTCTTTTTTCCCTTTTGGGCCAGGACGCGGCCCAGATCTTCCATGTCCTCCAGGATTTCCGGCTCCCTGTATGGCAGGACGGGAAGCGCCATCCGGAAGCAGAGCTGGAATGTCCTACAGTAAATTTTCCTGAAACTATTCATAATTGATGCATCTCCCAGTGATTTTAGTTTGAACTTCAAACTATTTTACCACCAGGATTGTGATTTATCAAGTCCTAAATTTCCTCATCTGCCGCTTCATATTCCGCGGCACCACTCGATTGCGGTTTCTGTTATAAGTCTCTTTTCTGGTCTGCAATCTCCACCCGGATAGAACGGTTCCGCAGCAGCTTCGCGCCCTCTCCCGGGCGCTCCTCCAGGTACCACCGTACTGCGTCCCCGAAAGACTGGCGCCTGGTCTGCACGGGAAATCCCTTTCCCCAGACGAGGCAGGGGGCTTCCAGGGGATAGTCGCTATGCTCTGGAAGCATCTTTGTCTGCAAGCTTTGCCGTCCTTTCGGTTCATCTGAATCCTGCTGCCTCTGCTCTCCGCCTGGTTTTTCTCCTTCGTCTCCCTCCTGGGAGTCTCCTTGGAAATCCCCACGGGAACCCTCCGCCAGAAGCTGCTCCTGCAGCTCCAGCAGATCCAGGTTCACCTCCTCCACATAGCTTGCCGTGAGGGACAGCACGCTTCCCTCTCCTTCCCTGTTCCCCAGGGCCTGGCTGATGGTCAGGACGTTCACCCAGTCCGGCAGGCCCTTCTCCAGGGCGGCGTCCAGCCACCTGGCAAAGGTCTCCCAGGGCAGATATCCGCCGAATACGGTGAAGAAGTCCGCCACGGTCTGTTCAGGTCTATGGACCGACTCCTGGAAATCCGACTCTTCATAGCAGTATTCCAGCCTGTGGTCAAGCCTAGATACGGTGAGAAGCCCTCCATAGGTCTCCACCTCCGTGACGCCCTCCAGCTCCTGCCCCAGGCTCTCCGCAAGGAGCCTGTCCAGGCTGTCGGCCCGGTACATCTTGATAGCGCCGTCCATATAATAGGTGCCGCTCTCTCCCTGATAGACACATAAGGGGCCATAATCCGACAGGTGCGAATATTTGAAGCCCCATCCGAAACGTCCTATGTAGCGCTTCCCCTCCTTAATCTTCGTCCGGGAGACATC
>CAMTBF010000427.1 GCA_947068385.1 uncultured Lachnospiraceae bacterium | reverse complement strand
CGTTCCTTTTTCCGTTGACGGCTTTGGGCCATTCCTACATTATAACATTCTTTGCTTTGGGTGGCAACCAGATTATGCGTCCCGCCGTCATCTATAAATCGATGCAACGATCTCCGCCGTCGTCTTGGGCTTGTTCATGGCGTAGATATGGATGTCGTTCACGCCGTTCTCCTGGAGGTCGCGGATCTGGCGGATGGCATAGTCGATGCCGGCCTTGCGCATGTCCTCCTTGTTGTCCCCGTAGGCGGCTATCAGGTTCGCCAGCGCCTTCGGGATGCTGGAGCCGGAGAGAGTGACGGTGGTGCCAAGCTGCCCGGCGGAGGTGATGGGCATGATGCCCGCGCAGAAAGGGACGGTGATGCCCTTCTTCTCCGCCTTTTCCAGGAAGGAATAGTAGTAGTCATTGTCGAAGAACAGCTGGCTGATGAAGAACTCCGCGCCGGCCTCCTGCTTCCTCTTGAGATGGTTCAGGTCGGACTCCATGCTGAAGCTCTCGAAATGCTTCTCCGGATAGCAGGCTCCGGCCATGTGGAGGTCCGTATTCTCCCTCAGGAACGCCATCATGTCATTGGCGTGGGCGAAATCCCGGGCATGGAACTGCTCATCGCTCATGTCCTTGGGGCGGTCCCCCCGCAGGGCGAGACAGTAGCCTATGTTGTGCTCCTTCAGCCTGGCAGCCACCTGCAGCAGGGTATCCTTCCTGCTGCCCACACAGGTCATATGGGCCACTGCGTCTATCCCTAATGTATTCTGGATATAGGATGCGATCTCGATGGTCCTGCCGGCGCGGCTTCCTCCTGCGCCGTAGGTGACGCTGATGAAATCAGGGGACAGCTTCCCCAGCGCGTCCATCACCTCGAAAGCCGATTCGAAGTCCCCGTCCTTTTTGGGAGGGAACACTTCGAAAGACAGGGTATGCTTATGCTCGAACATGTCCTTTAACATTGTATGCTCACCTTATTTTCCTTTGTTTCGTCAGTTTGGTCTTGATTTTGGGCCATAAATATCGTAACATAAAAAGGAATTCATTTCAAGGGAAAGGTGCGCAGAGCAATGGAGAAACAGGGATTTCAGGGAACCGGGGAATATGTGGCCAGCGAGGAGCTGATGGCCAGCGTGAATATCGCGATCGCGCTTAAGAAGCCTCTTCTGATCAAGGGGGAGCCGGGCACGGGCAAGACCATGCTTGCGGAAGCCGTGGCCAAGGCGTTAGGGAAGCGGCTGATCATATGGAACATCAAGTCCACCACCAAGGCCCAGGAGGGGCTGTACGTGTACGACACCATCCAGCGCCTCTATGACGGGCAGTTCGGCGAGGAGGGCGTGGACGACATCGCCCATTACATCAAGCTGGGCAAGCTGGGGGAAGCCTTCGACAGCGAGGAGCAGGTGGTGCTCCTGATCGACGAGATCGACAAGGCGGATCTGGAGTTCCCCAACGACCTGCTGTGGGAGCTGGATCAGATGGAATTCTATATCAACGAGACCAAGCGCACGGTGAAAGCCAAGCAGCGGCCCATCGTGATCATCACCTCCAACGCAGAGAAGGAGCTGCCCGACGCGTTCCTGCGCCGCTGCATCTTCCATTACATCGACTTCCCGGACAGGGAGCTGATGGAGGAGATCGTGCGGGTGCACTATCCCGACGTGGAGGAGAACCTGCTGAAGAACGCCATGGAGGTGTTCTACAATATCAGGGCCATCCGGGACATCCGGAAGAAGCCCAGCACCTCGGAGCTGATAGACTGGATCAATGCCCTGCAGATCGGAGGGATTCCGGCGGATACCATCAGGAAAGCCCTGCCTTTCGTGGGCGTGGTGGTGAAGAAGGACGAAGATCTCCAGCTGGTGCGGAGCGAGCCGAATCTGTAAAGGAGCATATATGGGGCAGATCGCCAATCAGATGTTTATCGAGTGGTGCTATAAGATGGCGCAGAAGATAGGGACGAAAAGCGCTTCGAAGAAAAGAAGTCCAAAGGAAAGCATCGGACAGGATAAAGGCCGGGCATCCGAAAGGACAGAGGCCGGTGAAGGAAGGGGAAATCGGGGTTAAGATATGTTCATAAAATTTTTTGAAGCCTTGCGGGAAAAGGGCCTGCGGGTGACTTTGGGAGAATGGCTCACCTTTCAGGAGGCGCTGGACAAGGGGCTCTGCGGCAGCTCCCTGACCCAGTTCTACTACACGGCCCGGATGGTCCTGGTGAAGAGCGAGACGGATTTCGACAAGTTCGACATGGCCTTTGAGGAGTGCTTCAAGGCGGCCCAGAGGGAGACCGAGGTGGGCAAGGAGATGCTCCGCTGGCTGGACAAGTCCGACATGATGGAGCTGGCCCATGAGGAGGCCAGGGACCATATGAACAAGATGGAGGATCTCCAGATCGACAAGGAGGACGTGGAGGAGAAGTTCCGCCAGCGCTTGAAGGACCAGGACAGCGAGCACAACGGCGGGAGCTTCTGGATAGGCACCATGGGCAAGACCTCCTTCGGCAATACCGGCGGCAACGTGGGCGGCGTAAGGGTAGGGGGCAAGACCGGCTACCAGTCCGCCTTTGCTGTGGTGGGGGCCAGGAAGTACCGGGACTTCAGGGACGACCGCGTCCTGGACAACAGGCAGTTCCAGATGGCTTTCCGGAAATTGCGGCAGTTCTCAAGCCGCCTGGACATCCCGGAGACGGAGCTGGACATAAACGGCACGGTGGACAAGACCTGCAACAACGGCGGCTGCCTGCAGATCGTCATGCAGAAGCCCCGGAAGAACGCGGTGAAGCTCCTGCTCCTCATGGACTCCGGCGGCACCATGATCCCCTTCAGCAGCCTGCTCAACGACCTGTTCCAGGCCATCCACAAGTCCAACCATTATAAGGATGTGAAGACCTATTACTTCCACAACTGCATCTACAGCAAGATGTACAAGACCCCGGAGTGCGAGAACGGGGACTGGGTGGACACGGAATGGATGTTCCGGAACGTGGACAGCGACTACAAGGTGATAATCGTTGGGGACGCGGCCATGGCCCCAGAGGAGCTGTACTCCGACACGGGCAACTACAGAGGGCCCAACGGGGGCCTGTCCGGCTACGAATGGCTGCAGCTTCTGAAGAAGAAATACAAGAAAATCGTATGGCTGAATCCCAAGATGGCACCGGGCCGGGCCCCCTGGCGGGAGGCGGAGACCGCGGTGAAGGAGCTGTTCCCTATGTACAAGCTTACGGTGGACGGCTTGAACCAGGCCATGGTGAAGCTGATGTCCAATCGGTAATGGGATTCGGATAATGATGAAAAAGGAAAGGTATGGAAAGGAAAAATGACAGTATTTGAGGAATTGAAAGCGAGAGGCCTTCTGGCCCAGCTGACGGATGAAGAGGAGATCAAGGAGCTGATCAACAACGGAAAGGCCACGTTCTACATCGGCTTCGACCCCACGGCGGACAGCCTGCACGTAGGGCATTTCATGGCATTGTGCCTGATGAAGCGGCTGCAGATGGCAGGGAACAGGCCCATCGCCCTGATCGGCGGCGGCACGGGCATGATCGGCGACCCTTCGGGCAGGAGCGACCTGCGCACCATGATGACGAAGGAGACCATCGAGCACAACTGCGAGTGCTTCAAGAAGCAGATGAGCCGGTTCATTGAATTCGGCGATTCCCTGGAAGAGGGCAGCTCCAAGGCCCTGATGGTGAACAACGCGGACTGGCTGATGGACCTGAACTATATCGAGTTCATCC
>CAMTBF010000426.1 GCA_947068385.1 uncultured Lachnospiraceae bacterium | reverse complement strand
TCCTACCCATTCAAGTTGGTTTTGGGCTTTCAGCCACAAAATCCTCCCACTCGTCGAAGGACCTCTCGCCGTTGATGAATGAGGTATAGCTCTGGAGCTGGTAATCGCTGAGGATGCTGCCATTGGTGACCTCGGTGGCAGTGGGGTTGCCCCAGTGTTCGTTAAAGATGTAGGCATCCTTGTCGATATAGGTCTGCACCTTCGTGGCCGCGCCGTCAGGCCCGAAAATCTTGTTCCAGGCCCACAGGCTCTGGTCTCCGGCTTTGTATCCGTCTATCTGCTCCACATAGCCTCTCTCCTCGGCCGTCAGCTCGTCCAAGGACTTATTTCCCGCGTAGTATTCCGTGATATCCAGGCCGCACTGCACGTTCTTGAAGCCTCTGTAGACCGTGATCGGCGCGTTCAGCCATATCTCCGCGCCGGAAGCGCTGTTGATGTACTCCCTCTGCAGGTCGTCGTCGGTATTGTAGTAGAACAGGTCCACCCATTCGTTCAGCATCATGACCATGGCCTCGGGATGCTGGAATTCCCCGGATGCCACATAATAGGAGCTGATGCCCAATGTATAGGCGTTGGTGACAGGCTCTCCGTCATATCCCGGAATCTCCATCACCATCCAGTCGCTGTCCGGCTCCAGGTCATGCTGGGGCTGCATAGGATAAAGCGGGTCGGAAAACGCGCCGAAATACAGGCCCACCTTGCCGTTCACAAGATTCTCATAAGCTTTCGAGGAATCCTTGGTGAACCATTCCGAATCGATATAGCCTGCCTGATACCATTTGTTCAGCAGCTGCAGGACTTCCTTTGTGTTTTCATCCACGATTCCCGTGGTCAGCTTCCCGTCCTCACCCACCACCAGGCTCCCGGGGAAGGAATTGTTGGCGTAGAACAGAGGGGCCGTCGTGCCTGTAATCCTCTGGTTCATCACCACGGCATAGGTGTCGTCCGCGCCGTTTCCATCCGGATCCCGGGAGGCAAATGCCTCCGCTATGGCGATGACGTCATCCATGGTCTTTGGCGCTTCCAGGTTCAGGTTCTCCAGCCAGTCCTGCCGGATGTACAGAAGCTGGGCGCTCTCCTTTGGATTGCCCGTAAATGGAATGGCCATCATCTTGCCGTCGTACATGCAGGCTTCCATGACCTTTTCCCCGCCTTCCACCTCCACCAGGTTCTTGGTGCGCTCGCTGGCATACTTCTCCCAGACTTCATCCAGCGGCTGTATCATATCAGCCTCCACCAGTTCGGAGAGCTGCTTTTTGTCCACTCTGAAGAAGTCCACCAGCTCCCCGGATGAGATGTCCAGGTTCAGCTTGGAATTATATTCTTCGCCTGTGGGGGCCACCCATTTATATTTCACATCGATGCCGTATTTATCTTCCATCAGCTTTGTCCAGGCATTGTTCTCAAGGTCCTCCCCTTCCGCGTATCCCTGTGTGGCATCGCTGAACGGGCGGACGGATGTCACCGTGATGGCGGGATCGAACTTCCCGGTCTGGCCGGAGGGCTCGCTGCCGGTCTCCGCTTCGCTGCCCTGGCCGTCCGCATCCTGCCCGTCCTGCTCCTCTTCGCCCTGTTCCTGTGTGCCCTGCTCCTGGCTGCTTTCCTTTTCCGTCTCGTCGGGCTTGTCGCCTCCGCTGCCGCAGGCGGCTGTCGAAACTGCTAATGCCAACACCAACAACATGCTTACCATTCTTTTTTTCATATAACTCTTCCCTTTCTTTTGTGATATATTAGTCTTCGCTGCTTTGTACTATATTATGCCGGGCATCGCCTCCTTTGCAAACGTTTGCATTTTGGGGTAAAAAGAAGCTGTGGATGATTTCCTTTTAGAACACCCCCACTGTTTCCCCTTCCTCTAAAAATGGATCCAAGAGCAGGCGCCTGTGCCCTGCCTGATCCTCCTTTTCCCCCAAATCGGCCAGGCGCCGCAGAAGCAGCTCGCCCACTCTTCTGCCAATCTCCACTTCCGGCTGCCTGACGCTGGTGATCTTCTGCCTGGGTTCCATCCCTACCTGGTGGATGTCGAACCCCACCACGGAAATGTCCTCCGGGACCCTGAGGCCGCTTTCCGCAATGGCCCGCATGGCTCCATAGGTCATTTTCTCCGATATGGCGTAGACTGCCGAGAACGGATTTTCCTTCCGCAGCGCCAGCAGGCGCTTCATCTGGAGGTAGCCTGACTCCCATTTATAATTTCCATAGGCCACCAGCTTCCTGTCCACAGGGATATTCCGTTCGGCCATGGCCTCCTCATAGCCCGCCAGACGGTCCACGCCTGTGGTCTCCTTCTCGGAGCCGGCAATCACGGCAATCCGTCTGTGCCCATGGGCGGCCAGGCATTCCACGGCCATCCTGCTGGCCTGGCGGTTGTCGATCGTAACGGCGTCCAGCTCCTGAAGATCCGGCACATTGTCAATGAAGACCACCGGCGCGCCGCTTTCCATGAACCGCCTTACCGTGCTGCCGCTGCAGTCCACGGTGGCCAGCACCAGCGCGTCCACCCTGCGGGTATAGAGCATGTCCAGGTACTTCTTCTCATTGTCGGCGTTCTCATGGGTGTCCGCCAGGATAAGCATATATCCCTGACCGCTCACCACGCGGTCGATTTCCTTCACAATGGTGCCGAAAAATGTCTCCGAGATGTCCGGCAGCACCACTGCCATGGTTTTCGTGGAAGATTTCTTCAGGGAACGGGCAATCTCATTCGGCACGTAGCAATACTTTTCCGCAGCCTCCAGCACCATCTGTCTTGTGTCTTCCTTTACGACGCTCTTCCCGTTCAGCGCCCGTGAAACTGTCGAGACGGATACGCCCAGTTCCTTTGCCAATTCTGATATTGTGGTACTTTTCACAGGGAATTCTCCTTTGCAAACGTTTGTAATTTGTATTTTAACCAATTGCAGGGGAAATGTCAAGAGTGTTTACATATATTTTTGAAGTTTTTGGGGTGCCATGAAAATCCCGGCTTAAAGCAGAGCATTCTAGATGCAATCTCCTGGAGCAGAGCCGCCCTGTCCTGTATTCTTCCATTCAAATGCCGCGAAGAGATTATAACCTTATTTTTGTAGCTCCCAGCTACTATTTATGTATTCTATCAACAAATCTTCGACTTTCTGTTTATTCTTCTGTGCAATCCGGAGGTTCTTTTTTGATGTATATACATAAAAAATCTGCGTGTCATACATATTGTCTTTTCCGATATTTACAGCTTTTTCTTTTCCATACATCACATCCATAAATGTAGTTGTCTCTACTTCATCGAGCACGATATATATGGGGTTTTCTTCCATTTTCCTTTTATTGCTCATGAAAGCGCTTTCCCTGATGATTGCAAATTGGAAATCAAAGCCATATTTATCCGCAAACTTTTCAAAAAATTCGATAAGATAAATAGGGGCCGTATATTGACCCTGTTTATCCTTCTTTACCTTTGTCCTTTCTTCAGAAAATCTTCGCTGCTCCTCTTCATTCAAGAAAAAGAGCCCATATTTTACACTGTCCCGCAGAACTCCTAATATATTTTCGAGCTTTTTGATTGCGATACCCTCTTTTACTTTCAAAGTATATTCCGCTTCGCTCTTCCACAAGGGCTTGAAGCGTATATCTCTCGAAAAATAATGGGCACTTATTATGCTCTCATCTTCATTCTTCAGAAACGAGATGATATCGTCATCACATAAAAGGCGCAGCTTCACGCCATCCTCCTTGGGAAATCCTTCTTTCGAAATC
>CAMTBF010000425.1 GCA_947068385.1 uncultured Lachnospiraceae bacterium | reverse complement strand
TCCGATGGGTGGATTTTCAGGCGTCCTGTGATGCGCTCACCCTTGCCTATGGAATTGATGTGGAGAGCTATGGGACGGATTACCATATCGACTGGATTTCCCTGTTGGCATATGGGGCTGCGAAAAGCGGCGGCGAATTCGGAAAACAGGGTATGAAGGCAATGGAAGCGGCGGCGGAACGGGTAAAATCGGGGGAGAGCATCTGGGAAGAAGAAACTGCAGGCCTAGAGAGTTATCCTTATTATGAAGAGGCCTACGATGCGGCGTTGGGAGGTATGGTGGGAGAATTCCTGTTACAGGAAAAGGATGAAAACGGGGAGGTTGTATGGAGGAGGAAATACGGGCTAAAGGCGTTTTCGCCCATTGCCAAGGGCTTTCCCTATTCGGATTTTGATGATTTCGGATCATCCAGAAGTTATGGATATAAGCGCCCCCATCTGGGACATGACATGATGGGCCAAATCGGTACGCCCGTTATCGCTGTGGAGTCCGGTTATGTGGAGGTGCTGGGCTGGAATCAGTACGGGGGCTGGAGAATAGGGATCCGGAGCTTTGATGGGAGGCGGTACTATTATTACGCCCATCTTCGCCAGGATTTTCCCTATGCTGAAGGGCTTGAGGAGGGAGACGCGGTAACGGCCGGGGACGTGATCGGGTATATGGGGCATACGGGGTACTCGACCACGGAAAACGTGAACAATATTAAGACGGTTCACTTACATTGGGGACTGGAAATACAAATAAAAGCTCTGAAGAAATTGATTTTTTTAATTGGTTAGATGAAATTTTATTGCGAAAGCTTCCAAATAATATAAAAGCAATCAACTTTAATTTATATGAAGATTATGGTAATGAGTGGTCTGTTGAATTAGTAGGCACTTCTACTTTTGATGAAAATGATTCCGATTGGGCTTGTGATGAAATCTATACGACAAGAGAAAATCCCTATGTTTTAGAAAAAGAAAGCGATTGGAAAACAATAGAAACCATATTTACTTCATTCTTGAAAAATTATCTTGATACAGGTAAATATTCTAATGTCTTAAAAAAATATTGTGGCATTGGAATAGGATTTGTTGATGGAGATTTAAGCATAATATATAAAAGGTAAATTAGGATATGCAGGATTGTAGAGAGAAAATAAATATGGATTATTTAGCAGAATTTGATTTAAAAATTTCCTTGGTAGACGGAATGCTGATTGAAACAGGTGGAAGATTTGTTGAATTTGGATTGCCGGTTATGGCAGTTATTCCACAGAATTTAGCGTAGGAAAGGTAATGAAATGATAGAAGTCAGTTTTTATGAACAGACGGAAATAGACGATGCGCTTTTAAGCTTTGCGGTAATCATCGCAAGGGCGGAGGGCAGATGGGTGTTCTGCAGGCACAGGGAGCGGGATACCTGGGAAGTGCCGGGCGGGCACAGGGAGCCGGGGGAGAGCATCTTAGAGGCCGCCCGGCGGGAGCTGCGGGAAGAGACAGGTGCTCTGGACTTTTATCTGGAGCCTGTCTGTGCGTACTCGGTGCGGGGGAAGACCGGGGTGAATAAAGAGGAATCGGACGAAAGCTTCGGCATGCTCTTCGTTGCGGATATCCTTGCCTTTGAAAAGGAGCTGCACAGCGAAATCCAGGAGATTGTGCTCTCCGATTCGCTGGCGGATAACTGGACTTATCCCGAGATTCAGCCCAGGCTCCTGGAAGAGGCGGCTCGGAGAGGCTATTTGCGGTAGATGGCCTTTGATTTTGACTTGTTTTTTCATCTGTTTTCCTAGTTGATGGAAACCGCCTCGATGTCCAGCCGGAAAATCACGAAGAACATATCGTCCTGATGCACATACTCCTGCCGAATCATGGGGTAGCGCTCCAGCATGGCCTCCTGGACTTCGCGGGAAGCCTCCGCCCTCACCCGGCCGCTGATGCGGATCCACTGCCTGGTATAGAGGTTGTAGCTGGCAAGCTCCACCAGGGGATTCTCCGTCAAATCCGTATAGACGCTTTTCCGTTTGTCTGTGACCAGGTACAGGGCCTTTTCGTCGGCGTGAATCATTCCCATGGGCCTGAGCCTGGGCCTGCCGCCTACAGAGGTGGCCAGGAAGAAGTAGCCGCACTCCCGGATGAAGCGGGATGCGCTCTCCGGGGAGATTTCGGCTGGCATTTTCCTGTCCCCGGAGTCCTCCTGGTTCTCGTTCAGCAGGAAATCTATGCTGCATTCCAGGAGCCTGGCCAGCCGGATCAGCTTCTCCGTCTCGGGAAAGGCCGCGTCCATCTCCCAGCGGGACACAGACTGGCGGGAGACCTGCAGCAGCTCCGCCAGCTGCTCCTGGGTGATGCCTTTCTGTTTCCGCAGCGCTGCTAATTTTTCACCTGTGGTCATGTTTATGATACCCTCTCTTTCAACCACGCCTCTTTAGGCGGCGTAGCTATCTTCTTTACACATTTTCCTCATAAATGTCCCTGACCATGTCCTCCATATCCATGGCATCGTCCTTTGCATAGGTCTGCCGGAATGCTTCCATGCTTCCGTCAAAGAGGACGCTGCCTTTCGCCAGGACGATGATTCTCCTGCATATATAGGCCAGGTCTTTCATGTCGTGGGATGTGAGTATGGTGGTGGTCGCCTCCCGGCGGTTGCGCTCCACGATGAATTCCCGAATCTGCTGCTTTGCCATCACGTCCAGCCCGATGGTGGGCTCGTCCAGGTACAGGATGGGCGGCTCGTGCAGCAGCGCCAGCGCCACCTCCGCTTTCATCCTCTGTCCCAGGCTCAGCTGCCTGACAGGAGTGTCATAAAAGTCCTGCATATGCAGCATCTCCACGAACAGGGCGACGTTCTTTCGAAAGATGCGGGAATCGATCCGGTAGATTTCCCTGTACAGGTCGAAGCTGTCCGCCATGGGCAGGTCCCAGTTCAGGCGGGAGCGCTGGCCGAAGACCACGCCGATGTTTTGGGCGTTCTTTTCCCGCTGTCTGTAGGGGCAGATGCCGGAGACCAGGATGTCGCCGGATGTAGGGTACAGGATTCCTGACATCATCTTCAGGGTGGTGGATTTTCCCGCGCCGTTTTCGCCGATGAAGCCCACCAGCTCCCCGGCCTCCACGGAGAAGGAGACGTCCTTTACGGCGTGGACGGTCTTGGTGTCCGGGCGGAACAGGTTGCGCAGGACGTTTCCCGGGCCCGGTCTTGTCATGGTGACTTTATAGTCTTTGGACACATGGGACAGCTCTATCAATGACATTATATCCTCCTGTGGGCTTATGAGCCACTACTTTTATAAGATTTTGCGCTTTTTACGAAATAGAGGCAGGCTATGGAAAAAAATGACAGCGCCACTATAGGGGTCAGGCAGGCTGAGGCGCGGAGCAGCCCTCTGGGTTCTTTGCCCAACAGGGACTGTAATGGGTAGTAGTTGATGAAGCCGTAGGGCACTATCCAGGTGACGATAATCTGCATGGCTCTGGGGAAGATGGAGATTGGATAGTAGGACACCTCCCGAAAGAAATACATGATTTGGAAGAGCAGGCCTGTCTTGGTCACCAGGAACGCGGTTCCGCCTACGAAGAGGAAGAAGCCGCTGTAGATCAGGCTGCCGCACAGGAGCATGCCGCAGATTTTTATCAGTGTCCACAGGGTGATGGAAATTTTCAGGGCATGGAAGCAGGCTGCCATGACTATCACGGAGAGGGTAAGGTGCGCTATGTAATTGCAGATGGATATGGACGGGCTGAAAGATGCAGTGGTGCGGATGTTGGCAAGAGAAG
>CAMTBF010000424.1 GCA_947068385.1 uncultured Lachnospiraceae bacterium | reverse complement strand
TACGAAATAGATTTTCGGGATAGCAGATGATATGGAGGATTGTTCAATGATTGGTCCGTATGGACAAGCTGCAGGCGACAGATAGGAAATTCATAAAAGCGCATAAGCTCTCGGATATCAAGTGGAAGGACAGCAGCGATAGGACTGTGCACATCCGGCTATACGGAAAGGCGGCCATAAAAGCAAAATGTCGAGAGTATCTGAATGGACGCATTACACAGGAATTTGAGAATGGTGATTTTGATTTTTCTTTTTCCGCACCGGAGCATGAGACTTTTTGGTATGGGGTGATTCTTTCCTTTGGAAACAAGGCCAGGATTATCGAACCGCCGGAAATAAAGGAGCGCATTTTGAAGACCTGCAAAGAAATACAGATGGAATATGAGTCAGGAGGACAGTAAAATGGGAGAAATCAGAAGATTTAATGTAAATGAGGAATGGGCACATTCGGGAATCGTTCAGGCGGGAGACTATTGCTTCATCAATTACTGCGTCCGCAATATAGGCGGCACGGTCGAGGAGCAGATTGAGGGCGCCTTTGATGAAATGGAAGAGCGGCTGGCCTTGGTGGGACTGACCCTGGAAAATGTGGTGCAGATGAATTGTCTGTTCAAGAATATCTGGGACATCCCGGTCATGGAAAGGGTGGTCAAGAGAAGGTTCCATGGCAAATATCCCGCGCGCAAGTCCATTCAGACCGAATTCGCCGACCCTGGGAATCTGTTCTTCCAGGTGGATGCCATAGCTTATTCGGCAATAGCTGATGGCCGTGGGTGAAGACATTTTTAGGCGGTATCATTTTCCTCCTCCCCGCCAGGCCGGGTCAGCTGCCGGATCCAGCGGAAGCTGTTTCCGTACACGGCAGCCGGGATGCACTTCAGGTACTGATCCGCGTTCAGCACCAGCAGCACCACCACCGGGGAAGCGTTCCAGAGGAAAGCGCTGGCAAAGGACAGCGGGATGACGATGCCCCAGATGACGATCAAATCCATGATCATCACATACCGGGTGTCCCCGCCGCCGCAGATGACGCCGGTATTCATGCACATCTGGTAGGACATCACCACCAGCACGGTGGACTCGATCAGGATAAAGGCGTCGGCCAGCTCCCTGGTCTGGGGCTCCAGCGAATAAAGCCCCAGGAGAGGGATGCGGATAAAGAACAGTGCCGCTCCTAACAGGATGCCGATACCGAGGAACAGCACCTGGAACGTCCTGGTGTATTCCCGGATTTTGGCCAGGTTCCCCGTGCCCACGGTCTTCCCCGTCAGCACGGCGGCAGCGGAGGAGGCTCCCACGGATGTCACCTTCAGGAACAGGAAGATGGTGGAGGAGATGGAGTGGGCCGCGATGGCGCTGGAGGACATATGCCCCAGGATGACGGTCTGCAGGGCCGTGTTGCAGCCCCAGAGGAACCCGGTGGCCACCACCGGGAGGCTGACGCGCACGTAGTCTTTTGCCAGCACCGAGTCGATGCGGATCAAATCCCGAACGCGCACCTGCAGCCGCCTATCCTTGCACAGCACATAGAAGACCACAATCAGGCACTCCACAATGCGGGCGGTGAGCGTCCCGATGGCAGCGCCACGGACGCCCATCTCCGGAAAGCCGAAACGCCCATTTATCAGGGTGTAGTTGATGGAGCAGTTCAAAAGCAGCGCCACGACGGACACGTACAGCGCAATGTTCACTTTTTCCACCACCCGCATGCCGCCCAGCAGAATCGTGGTGACGGCGAAGAACAGATAGCTGAACCGGACGATTGCCAGGTAATCCATACCCTGCCTGACGATAGCTTCGTCATTGGTGAAGATGCCCACCGCTCCGTGGGGGAAGAGGCTGACCAAAACGAAGAGGAGCGCGGCGATGGCCAAAGCGGCCCAGAAAGCGATGGCCATCAGCCTGCGCACAGGCTCAGACTTCTTCTGGCCCCAGTACTGGCTGGCCAGCACCACCATGCCATTGCTGATGCCAAAGACCAATTGCTGGAGGATGAACTGAATCTGGTTCACCGCGGCCACCCCGGAGAGGGCCGTCTCCGAGTAGCCTCCCAGCATCACATTGTCCGCCAGGTTCACGCTGAGCACCACCGCCTGCTGGAGCATCAGGGCGCTCATCAGTTTGAAAAACGTTTTATAAAATGTCTTGTCTTTGGTCAGCATAGTTCAGACTCCCCTTTTGGCATTGCGCTTATTTCGCGCTTTCTCCGATTGCCTGCAGCAGACTTCTGCTTTTGTCAGACGTGTCCTGGGTCAGCTCCCAAATCATGATGCCGCCCAGATTCTCTTTTGCGTAATCTGTCTTTTTTGCGATGGTGTCTACGCCGTTGTAGTAGACTTCCATCCCATTGTAGGTCACATGGTCTTGTCCATCGGCGCCTGGCACAGTCTCCAGAATGGTGCCATAGCCCGCCCAGCTGGGCCGCGCATAGAAAGGGACGCCCAGCACCACTTTGTACGCGGGCAGACCCCGGGTATCCCGCCAGTAGGTACCGCAGTTCACGGCGAAATCATAGGAGGAATGCCGTTCGCCGTCGCCGCCGTCATAGGCCATGACATTGATGAAGTCCACGGCGTTCAGCGCCGCGTTGGTATGGGCGGCCGCGTCATAATAGATGTTCCCATCTGCGGTGGCTCCGCTGAGCACTGCGGCTGTCAGCAGCTTGTCCTGGGCGTGGAGCCGTTCGGACAGAGCCAGCATCAGCGCCTCATACTGCTCCGCGCTCCTTCCGTCCACCCGCGGATGCTCCCAGTCCATATCCACGCCGTCAAAGCCGTATTCATCGCACATAGAAAGGATGCTTTCCACAAAACGCTCTCTCCGCATTTCATCGGAGGTGGCTTCCAGAAACACATTCTCCAATGGGGTATCGTTGTGGCTCCAGCCCCCTACCGACAGCAGGACCTTTGCGCCGTTGTCATGGGCAGAGCGAATCAGCTCTTGTGCGGTATCGGGATTTTCCAGCTCCAGCAGGCCGCCGTCGGCGGTGGGAATGGCGAAGGCATAGCAGACATGGGTCAGGATGCCGAAGTCCACCGAATGCAGGCTGTCCGGTTTCCAGCTGGGATAATAGCCCACCACCTTGAAATCAGTCAGCGCTGTATTCTGGGGCAAATCTGCATTGATTGGCATGTTCTCCACTCCCTCCGGCTGTGTGGCTTCTCCGTCCACGATGCCCAGATTCTCCCAGACATCACTGATGCCGGGGGTCTCTCCCTGCGTCCACCATTTCGCCCTGTACTGTTTTCCCTGGTAGCTTACGGTGTCGCCGTTCGTATAGACGGCATTGCTGTCCCAGGCATCGGCGGAGCTTTCGGGAATCTGGGACGGCTGTGCTGTGGCAGTGCCGGTTTCAGCTTCCGTAGTGGCAGTCTCAGAGGGAAAGGCATCGGCGGGGCTTTCCTGAGAAACCTGAGACGGCTGGGCCGAGGAGGTGCCGGCATCCGATTCCGAAAAAGTTTCCTGAGAGGAAAGCACATCGGGAGAGTTCTCCGCTATTGCTCCGAAAGACTCCGTTTCGGATAGCACAGGTTCGGCCTCAGAGCGCGGGCTGATGCCCGCCCATGCCAGGGAAGTCAACAGGACTCCCAGCAGAACTCCAAGGAAAAATCCTCCCAGCAAATAAAAGAAACGCTCTTTCCTCTTCACCAATATTCCTCCTATTTTAAAGTCGCTACGCGACAGCACAAATTGCCGCCAGCGGTAATTGGGTAAAGTCACTTCGGCGCACATTTAATGAGAGGAACTTTCATTCGAAAGGGCA
>CAMTBF010000423.1 GCA_947068385.1 uncultured Lachnospiraceae bacterium | reverse complement strand
TGGCCACCAGCGGCCCGGGAGCCACCAACCTGGTGACGGGCATCGCCACGGCCTATATGGATTCCGTGCCCGTGGTGGCCATCACCGCCAATGTGACCCTGCCTATGCTGGGCAAGGACAGCTTCCAGGAGGTGGACATCGCCGGGGTGACCATGCCCATCACCAAGCATGGCTATATCGTGAAAAATGTGGAGGAGCTGGCGGACACCATCAGGCGGGCGTTCGCCATCGCAAGGAGCGGCCGGCCCGGCCCTGTGCTGGTGGACATCACCAAGGACGTGACGGCGGCTGTGTGCGAGTATGTGCCGAAGCCTGTGGAGGCGGCGTCCAGGACGTACCGCTGCACCGAAGAGGAGATAGACCAGGCAGTGGAGTACATCCGGGCCGCGAAAAAGCCCTTTATCTATCTGGGGGGCGGTGCCGTGGCCTCGGATGCCTGTGAGGAGGTGGCGGCTTTCGCGGAGCTGATCGACGCGCCCGTATGCGACACCCTGATGGGAAAGGGCGCGTTTGACGGCAGGAGTGACAGGTACACTGGCATGATCGGCATGCATGGCACCAAGACGTCCAACCTGGGCGTCAGCCAGTGCGACCTGCTGATTGCCCTGGGTGCCAGGTTCTCCGACCGCGTCATCGGCAATCCCAAGAAATTCGCGGAGAATGCCAAAATCATCCACCTGGACATCGATGCCGCGGAGATCAACAAGAACATCCGGGCGGATGCCAGCCTGGTGGGCGACCTAAAGCTCCTGCTCCAGGAGCTGAACAAGCGGCTGGAGAAGCAGGAGCACAGCGAATGGATGGAGACGATCGCTGATTTGAAGACGAAATATCCCTTGAAATATGACGACACCCAGTTAAGCTGCCCCTATGTGATAGAGACCATCGACAGGGTCACCAAGGGGGAGGCCCTGATCACCACGGACGTGGGGCAGCATCAGATGTGGGCGGCCCAGTATTACCGCTACACGAAGCCCCGCACGTTCCTCTCCTCCGGCGGCCTGGGAACCATGGGCTACGGCCTGGGGGCCTGCATCGGCGCCCAGCTGGGCCAGCCGGATAAGCTCTGCATCAATATCGCAGGGGACGGGTGCTTCCGCATGAACATGAACGAGCTGGCCACGGCCAGCCGCTACAACATCCCCATCATCCAGGTGGTCATCAACAACCATGTGCTGGGGATGGTGCGGCAATGGCAGACCCTGTTCTACGGAAAGCGCTATTCCCAGACGGTCTTGAACGACAGGGTGGACTTCTGCAAGGTGGCGGAGGGGCTGGGCTGCACGGCCATCCGTGTGACCACCAGGGAAGAGGTGGAGCCTGCCATCGAGAAGGCCATCGCCCTGAAGGCTCCGGTGCTGATAGAGTGCATCATTCCGGAGGACGACAAGGTGTTCCCTATGGTTCCGGCGGGAGCGCCCATCGCGGAGGTGTTCGACGGGGACGATCTGTAGGAGCAGCCCCATTCGTTTCCCGGGACGGCCCTGCTTTCCGGCAGGGCCGTATTCACAGGGAGAGAGGACTAGATTTTGGGAGGAGAACGGACGGAAGGTTCTGGCTGCACTTATGAAGAGGATATTACGGTTTCTGACGATATTTCTATTGAGCGGCATGGTGTTGGGGCTGGGGGGACTGCTGGCCCTGACTTTGTATTACCGAAACAATTTTCCTGTGAATACATGGATCAACGGGGTGTACTGTACGGGTAAATCCATAGAGCAGGTGAACGAGGAGCTGGTGGGCGCGCAGGAGGAATCGGAGGTATCTCTGATAACCATTGTGGATGCGGACTGCACCGGTTGGGAGATTGATATGGGGGCCGCTGACATCAGGCCGGATTACAAGGACGCGCTGCGGGCGTATCTGAAGCAGAACGCGTCGGTCTATTGGATGGACAATCTCCAGAAGCCCGTGTCCAGCGAGCTGGTGGCGGGAAAGTATGCCGTGGACAGGGGAAAGCTGCAGGCCTGTCTGGAGGAGCTTCCTTTTGTGGCAGAGGAGCGGAAGCGGGCGGAGGGCGCCAGGGTGCGGAAGTCGGAGGAGGGGTTTTTCCTCCAGGATGGGAATGCGGACCGGCTGAATCTGGAAAAGGCCTGTGCTTATGTGGAGGAGTGTCTGGCAGAAGGGCAGACGACCATAGACCTGGCGGCAGGGGGATGCTATGAGGACCTGCCGGACAGCGCTTATGATAAGCGGCAGCGGGATATCTGGGAAGAGGTATCCGGATACGTGGAGAGGGGGAGCAGGATCGTCTATGACATGGGGGCGGAGCAGATCCCTCTGACGCCTGCCGTCACGTCGGGCTTCCTGAAAACGGAGAGGGACGGATGTCCGGTTCTGGATGAAGAGGGAAAGGTCGTAGTCGATGAAGGGGCGGTTCAGGCCTGGGTGGAGGCCCTGGCGGCGGATTACGATACCTGCGGCACGGAGAAGCAGTTCGCGGCCACGAGAGGAGAGACGGTGGCGGTAAGATACGCCACTTACGGGACGAAGCTGGACGTGGAGGCGGAGAAGGCTTATCTGCTGGAGGCGCTGCAGAACCCGGCGGGCAATCAGGCGGCAGGCCCAGGGGAGGCTGCCGGTGCGCAGGGCACGGCAGATCCGGATGTGTCCGGCGGAACGGAGGTGCATGTGCCCGCATATATTCAGAAAGGGTATGTGCGGGGGCTGGACGACATCGGCGATACTTATATCGAGATAGATATGACGGAACAGAAGATGTACTATTACGCGGACGGCGAGCTGGAGCTGGAGACGGACGTGGTCACCGGGAACACGGGACTGGGCAGGGGCACGCCGGAGGGCATCAATTTCATCTACGCGAAGCAGCGGAACCAGATTCTGCGGGGAGCGGACTACGAATCTTTCGTCAAGTACTGGGTGCCTGTGAAAGGGAATATCGGAATCCATGACGCCAGCTGGCGGAGCAGGTTCGGCGGGCAGATCTATCAGACGGGGGGCTCCCACGGCTGTATCAACACGCCCACCGGTGTGATGTCCCAGCTCTATGAGATGGCGGAGATCGGGACGCCGGTGATCATGTTCTATTGATTTTTATTGACTTAAGATTTTAACGATGTACTTGACTAAAGCGCCGGAAGAGTTTATGCTATAAGTCAGGCGGGAAGAGGGAGGGGATTAGGACATGGACGGAAGGATCACGGTCAGATATCTACAGGATTACATAAAGCGGAAGGATTATCATCCTGAATTGTTGAAGGACTATTTCCTGAAGCTGTCCGAGGAGGTGGGGGAGCTCTCCCGGGCCATGCGGAAGGGCGCGAAAGCCCAGGACAGCCGGGAAATCAAAGGGACGATAGACGAGGAAGTGTGGGACGTGATCTACTACGCTATAGCCATAGCGAACCTGTACGATATCGACCTGGAGCAGGTCATCAAGGTGAAAGCGGAAATGAACCAGAGCAGATATCCCTCATCGGTGGTATTTGAGGAGAATAGATAGATTTGAGGAGAACAGCCAATTTTCAGAAATATGAGGAGGATCAGAGATGAAGAGAGTCTATAATTTCTCCGCGGGGCCTGCCGTCCTGCCGGAGGAGGTGCTGCAGGAGGCAGCGGACGAGATGCTGGATTACAGGGGGACAGGTATGTCCGTCATGGAGATGAGCCACCGCTCCAAGGCCTATGATACCATTATCAAGGAGGCGGAGGCTGATCTGCGTGATTTGATGAAGATTCCCGATAATTACAAGGTACTATTCCTGCAGGGGGGCGTGACCCAGGCGGAGATTGAGAACCATAAAAACAATTATGGGGTGATTGATT
>CAMTBF010000422.1 GCA_947068385.1 uncultured Lachnospiraceae bacterium | reverse complement strand
ATGAGACCGCATTTACCCTGGACAGCGAGGACAGGGAGGCGGACAGGCTGTTCCTGCGCTTCGATGGCATCGACACTCTGGCGGATGTGTACCTGGATGGAGAGCTTTTGGGAACCGCGTATAACATGAACCGCGTGTGGGAGTACGACATCACGGCCCAGGTGAAGGACGATGAGGCGGACAGGGTGTATCATCTGAAGGTAATCCTTCATTCCCCCACCCGCTATATCAGCCAGGAGAACGAGAAATGTCCCGTAGGCGGCTCCACGGATGCCATGCCGGGTTTTTCCCACCTGCGCAAGGCCGCCTGCATGTTCGGATGGGACTGGGGCCCCAGGCTCCCGGATGCCGGACTGTTCCGGGAGGTCACGGTTCGGGCGGTAAAGACGGCGCGCATCGCCCAGGTCTACATTACCCAGCACCACCAAATCGCGGAGCGGACAGCCCGGGGCAACCGGGTTTCGGCAGTGCGGCTGACTGCGGACGCGGAGATTGAATGGATGCCCGAGGCGGGGGAGGAGCCCCTGAAGCTGGCGGTGTACCTGACAGGGCCTGACGGCGCCCTGCTCTCCGCCGAGAGCGAGGCGGTCAGCGCCACAGCCGATTCGGCACCCTCCGGGAACCTGACAGGCCTGTCCGGCAGCGGCCTGCGGAGCAGCCATGTCCGGGCGGAGCTTACGGTTTCCAACCCGCAGCTGTGGTGGCCCAACGGATACGGGGAGCAGCCCCTGTATCAGGTGGAGGCCCTGCTGGTGCCTGCCAAGGGTGCCTGTGGAGCGGCCGGTGAATATCCGTGTCGGGACATAGGCAGGGAGGCCGATGGAAATCCGTACCAGGACGTAGACAGGGAGGCCGATAGAACCTCGAGCCAGGATATCTGTGGAGCGGCCAGCGAGAACCCCGGCCAAGAGGCAGGCGGAGCGGCCAGCGAGAATCCGCGCCAGGACGTGGACGGAATATCCCACCCCCTGGACATCTGGCAGAAACGAATCGGCCTGCGTACCATGACGGTGAACACGGATCCGCTGCCGGAGGAGACCTGGGATGCCCACCTGACCAACCAGACTGAGGATCTGGACGACGGAACTGATGTAGTCATGAGCCATGGAGACCGGAAGGTTCTCATGGTGGACAGGAAGGGCGAAAAGCTCCCGGGCCGGAACTTCGCCTTTGAGGTCAACGGCCTGCAGATCTTCGCCATGGGCGCGGACTATATCCCGGAGGACAATATCCTCACCCGACAGACAAGAGAGCGCACGGACATGCTGCTTGCCTCTGCCCAGGAGGCCCACCACAACTGCATCCGCATCTGGGGCGGCGGCTATTTCCCGGACGACTTCTTCTACGATGTGTGCGACGAGAGAGGCCTGGTCATCTGGCACGACTTCATGTTCGCCTGCGCCTCCTACGAGCTGAGCGATGCCTTCGAGGCCAATGTCTCCGCGGAGATCCGCCAGAACATCCGCAGGCTCCGCTCTCATCCCAGCATCGGCTTGTGGTGCGGCAACAATGAGATGGAGACGGAATACGAGATGAAGTTCTCCGTGAAGTCCAAGAAGCAGTTCTACGACTACATCCGCCTGTACGAATACATCATCCCCAAAATCGTGGAGGAGGAAGACCCCGCAGCCTTCTACTGGCCCTCCTCCCCCAGCTCCGGCGGGAACTTCGAGAACAGCAACGCCGAGAACGTGGGAGATGTGCACTACTGGGGCGTCTGGCACGGCAACGAGCCATTCACGGCTTACCGGAAGCACCACTACCGCTTCCTGTCGGAGTTCGGCTTCCAGTCCTTCCCGGCCCTGCAGACCGTCCGCCGGTTCACGGAGCCCCAGGACAGGAACGTGTATTCCCGGGTCATGGAGCTGCACCAGCGCAACACCTCGGCCAACGGCAAGATTTTGAACTATCTGTCCCAGACCTACCTCTACCCCAGGGACTTCGACCAGCTGCTCTACTGCTCCCAGCTGCTGCAGGCCGAGGCGATCCGCTACGGCGTGGAGCATTTCCGGCGCTTTAGAGGCACATGCATGGGCACCGTGGTATGGCAGCTCAACGACATCTGGCCCGTGGCCAGCTGGGCCAGCCTGGACTATTACGGGAACTGGAAAGCCCTGCACTACGCGGAGAAGCGCATGTTCGCGCCGGTGCTCCTGTCCTGCGAGGAGCATGGGGAGATTGACCAGAAGCCCTACGTGAACACCCTGCCCCATCCCATAGACATCAGTGCTGACCTCCATGTGGCCAACGAGACAGGGGAGCCGGTGAGCGGCATGGTGAAGTGGGCCCTGCGCCTGCCGGATTCCTCCATCGTCAGGCAGGGAGAGTTCCAGGTGACGGCCCCCGCCTACGGAGGTGCCTGGCTGCCGCACTTGGACTGCAACGACATAGACCCGCTCAAGGTGCACCTGGAATATGCGCTCTATATCGATGGAACAAATGTATCATCAGGGACCACGCTGTTCTGCGCCCCGAAGCACTATGCCTTCCTGGATCCTAAGCTTAAGGTCTGCGTGGAGGGGGACAGGGTGACGGTGACGGCCGCCAACTACGCGAAATCCGTCAGCGTGGAGACGGAGACAGGAATCCTGCGCCTGGACGACAACTTCGTAGATATGGAGGCGGGCAGCAGGACGTTCCGCATCCTGCCCGGCCGGGACTTTACGGAAGGGGCGGATGCCGCGGCCGTGGCTTCCGGCGCTTACAGGGCCAGGAGCGTGTATGATATTTCCGATAATATGTGAGCAAGGTTTGGTGATTATCTTGTATGCCATAGGGAAAAAATATATAATGGGACTAAAGGATTCTGGCTGATAATATTCGCGAGAGGTAGTTTTGGGAAGCGCCTGTCTGGCAGGAGGGAGTTGCCGCATGTTTCTGTCAAAGATTCATATTGAAAATTTTAAAGGGATTCAAGAGGCGGACTTTACGTTTTCAAAATCCATGAATTTGATTGTAGGAAATAACGGAACGGGGAAGACATCGATTCTGGAGGCAATTGCGGTAGTGCTGGGAGGTTTTTTGGCGGGAATAGAAGGGGTGAACGCGATTCATTTTTCCAAGGATGAAATACGCCGTGAAAACCAGCTTACCGGAACCGGCTCTAACAATATCATCTACCGAACGCCGATTAAAGTGGATGCCGATGTGATGATTGCAGGAGAAAGATTTCCTTTGACCCGTCGGAAAAAAAGCGTGGACAGCTCGCGTTCGACGATTGAACCCAGAGATATCTGTAAAAAGGCGGAAAGCATGGCGGCGGATAAAGAATCAATTCTGCCTCTCATCAGTTATCAGAGCTTTTCAAGAATCTCCAATCAGAAAAAGGACAGCTGGGAGAATCCTTTTTCTGCTGACTTTTCAAGAGTCATCGGATATGCAGGCTGTCTGGAAGAAGCTTCCAATATGAAAATGCTCACGAACTGGTGCAAACGGATGGATCACATTTCATGGCAGCAGGATAAGGAGATTGTGGAATATGAAGCCGTAAAGCTTGCGGCGGCACGGTTCATGCAGGTGATGTTAGGGAAAGAGGATGTCCGCATTTTTTATGACAAAAGGACGGAGGAGCTGATGTATGCCTGTGACTCAGAGCAGCTCCCTCTTAGATTATTGAGTTCCGGCTTTCGGACTTTGTTGGGAATGGTGCTGGACATTGCCTGCCGTATGGCGATTTTGAATCCGGATTTGCTGGACTGTATTGTCTCGTCTACTCCGGGAATTGTTTTAATAGATAACAAATGAGTGAAACATTATCAGATATCACAGTAAAGCTTAATGTGGATC
>CAMTBF010000421.1 GCA_947068385.1 uncultured Lachnospiraceae bacterium | reverse complement strand
GTGCTGCCCTGGGAGGACAGATTTATCTCCCTGGACGGGCACACGCGGCTGTACTACGCGGCCATGCAGGGCTGGAGCCATGTCCGCGCCGTGGTTGAGGCATCGGACGACTGGGTGTACAGGTTCGTGGAGGAGGCGAGGAAGCGCGGCGTATATACGCCCGCGGATCTGGCGCTGCTTAGCCATGAGGAATACGAAGAGAAATGGAACCGCTTCTGCGACAGGTTCTTCGCGGAGGGGGAAGAAGGACAGGAGGAAGGACAGACATGCGATTGCTGATCATCAGGCACGGAGACCCGGACTATGAGAAGGACTCCCTGACGGAAAAGGGATGGCGGGAGGCGGAGCTTTTGTCCCGCAGGATATCCCGGATGGAGGTGGCGAAAGTCTACGTGTCCTCCCTGGGCAGGGCAAAGGACACGGCCTCCCTGACCCTGCAGAAGATGGGGAAGACAGCCATAGAGTGCCAGTGGCTGCGGGAATTCTGGCCCGGCATCAAAAGGCCTGACGTAGCGGAGGGGAGCCGGGGCATCACATGGGACTGGCTGCCCCAGGACTGGACGGCAGAGGAGGCCTATTTCCGGCGGGAGGGCTGGGCGGATACGGACATCATGCGGGAGGGCAGAGTGGGAGAAGCCTACGCGGAAGTAATCGGGAACTTCGATGCCGTGCTGGCGGAGCATGGCTATGTCCGGGAGGGCGATTTCTACAGAGCGGAGCGCCCCAACCGCGACACGGTTGCCTTCTTCTGCCATTTCGGCATGGAGTGCGTGCTGCTGAGCCACCTGATGAACACCTCTCCCATGATACTCTGGCACCATCTCTGCGCCGCGCCGTCCTCTGTGACCACGGTCTATACGGAGGAGCGCTGCCCCGGGAAAGCCATTTTCCGCGTAAGCGCCTTCGGCGACATCTCCCATCTGTACGTGGCGGGGGAGGAGCCTTCCTTCTCGGCCAGGTTCTGTGAGACCTATGACAGCCAGGGGGAGCGGCATGACTGAGCGGGTTCGGCGGCATGGCGGTTCGGGACATGGAGCATGTAAGGATTGGGGAGTCCGGTGAGCGTATGGAAAAGAAGAACAGGGCGTTTTGCGCAACCGCTGCGATTGCCGCGGGCATATTGATTCTGGCCGTCATGGAGTGGGTGGCCCACAGGAGGATACCTTTCATGATGGACGACCTCTGGTATGCCACCAACCTGGCCACCGACCGCCCCCTGCAGGGCCTGGGGGACGTGATAGAGAGCCAGGTCTGGCATTTCCGGAACTGGGGGGGACGCTGCGTGACCCATGGCATCCTGCAGATCACATTGATGTGCGGGGAACCGGCAGCGGATATCTTGAATATGATTGCCACGCTTGCGCTGGGCTGGATGGTGTGCGTGACGGCAGGCTGGCGGAAGCCATTCTGCTTCCTGTGCGCCTCTTCCCTGATTGTGGCCCTGAACGCCAATGTGAAGATGAGCATGCTCTGGCAGGCGGGGACGGTGAACTATGTCTATTCCACCGTGTGGATCCTGGCTTTCCTCTGGCCCTACTTCAGGCAGGTGGAGGAGCCGGAGGCGGACAGCCTGCCGCTTGTGGATCTCTGGATCTGGCCCCTGGGGCTGATGGCGGGCTGGAGCAACGAGAACATGGGCCCTGCCAGCCTGGTGACGGCCCTGGCGGCTGTGGCCTATCTGGTGAAGGGAAAAAAGCGCAGGCTCAAGGCCTGGATGGCGGGCGGCCCCGCGGCATGCCTGCTGGGAAGCATCCTGGTGGTGGCGGCCCCCGGCAACTTCGTCCGGGCCCAGGCTGTGGAGAAGCTGCCGCTGGGCGCTTTCCTGTATGAGAGGCTGTTCTCCATGCTGCGGGCAGGGGTGGACTATCTGTTCCCGGCTGCCGTTCTGCTGGCGGCAGTGCTCCTGTTCTGGACGGTGTGCCTGAAGGAGAGGCTCCGGCCCGCCCAGTGGATGCTGCTTGCGCTGGCCATCCTGTCCTACGGGGCCATGGTGCTGTCGCCCCACTATCCGGACAGGGCTACCTTCGGGACAATGGTGGCGTGCATCGCGCTGAGCCTGTCGGTGCTGAAGGGCATTCTGGCGAAGCGGCGGGACATGGGGATCTACGCGGGGGGCATGGCGCTGTGCTACTGGGCTTATGCGATTTACGTGCTGGGGACGGTGCAGTGAAGTGGGGGAAGAGCGCGTGCGGACGTGCCCGCTCGACCCACTGCTCGCGGAAATGGACGGGAAAGGACAGGGACAGATGAAAGGGAAAGTCTTGGGGAAGCGATACGCAAAATGGATTCAGGCGCTGTCCGCCCTGGCTCTCATCGTGATAGCCGGGCTGACGCTTCACGACATGCAGACCGCGGAGGGCACGGGGCTCTATCTGGCCATCAAGGCGGGGGCGGAGGATCGCCGGATGTACGATTTCGCGGTGGACGCGGCGGGGATGCTCTGCCTGCTGGCATTGCTTTTGCTGCCCTGCCTTTTGCAGAAGCGCCTGCGTCCCGCTCCGTTCCTGCGCTTTGCCTCTGCCTGCCTGGCCTTTCTGCCGGTGGCCAGCACGGCTCGGCTGGTTCACCTGGCGGACGGCACGGAAAGCATCATGCTCCGCCAGGCGATCGCAGAGGGGAGGCTGGGCGCGGCCCTGCCGGAGTGGCTGGGGGAGCTGCTGCCTGTGCTGGCGGCGGGTCTGCCGGTCTTGGTGCTGGCTGTGGGCATGGTGCGGACGGGGAAAGCGGAGGACGCGGCGGAGAAAGCAGGGGGAGGCCCCGGGAAGCCGGAGGGCCTCACCGAAAAGGCACGTCCCCGTCCATGGATTCTCCGGGCTGCCGGGGCTGCCGCGCTTGCCCTGTCCGCTGTCTCGCTGCTCGTCCCTGCCCTGTCGGACGCCTGCATCTATCTCCTGGCATATCTGCTGCTGGCAGCCGCTTTCCCCCTGTGGGAGAAGCTGCACGATGCCCACCCGGGCCTGAACGCCTGGGGCTGGATCCTCTTCGGCGGCTTCTGGCTGCGGGCTGTGGAACGGATGCTGGAAGTCATGAGCGTCTACCATTTATAAGCCCGGTTCCTGACCTGTCACGCACCTGACGCGACCTCTTATACAAAAAGCATTTACAGGATTCCAAGTTCCCGCTATCCTGAAATCACTGATTTCTCAAGCATCCATGCAAAGGAGCCCTCCCATGAAAAGAATCCTCAAAGCCTACAAAGACCTGATAAGCATCATCTTCTCCGAATCCCCCTGGATCGTCATCCTGACGTTCCTGGCCACGATCATGAACGGGATTTTGGTTCCCCTCAGCATCTACGCCAACCAGAACGTCTTCGACGGCGGCCTGGCGGTGGCCCGGGGCGAGATGACCCTGGCCCGCTACAGCGTCTTCCTGGCCCTGTTCGTGGGGACGGCGCTGCTGCCGGAAATCCTCTCCGGCATCATCTTCCAGTACGTGGAGCCCCGCTCCCAATTGATCCTGAAGACAGCGTACAAGGGCCGGATGCTGCAAAAGCTCAAGACCATGAAATACGAGCATTTCGAGAGCGAGGAATCCATGGAGACCATCGACAAGGCCTACAACCGGGTGGAAAATGCCGCCAGGCATCTCTTTCCCATGTACGTCTTCTTCCGCTTCTCCGGCCTGATTGCCAGCATAGGAACCCTCTGCTATGTGTGCAGCATACGCTGGTGGCTCCTGGCCACGGTCCTTGCGCCCTTTGTGCTGGAGACCTGGATCTCCAGCCGGAACAACTACAATATCTATATGGAGATGGAGACCTACTGGAAGAAGGAGCGGCGCTAC
>CAMTBF010000420.1 GCA_947068385.1 uncultured Lachnospiraceae bacterium | reverse complement strand
AATGGGTAAAGGTCATCACAACAAGGATGAGGTAAATAATCAAGGTAATAAAGAAAAGACCGTCTGGAAGAGAGCAGACAGAAGTCAGTTTCCATGTATGAAAAGCAATATAACGCCCCTTTCAATCCGAGAGGAAAACTTGCTTTATTGGGAATTGCATACTGCGGATATTGTGGAAAGCGTCTGAAAAGTACAGGCTATGGGAATCACTGGACGACCAAGGACGGAACGGAGAAAGTGTCCTGTGTGGGGAGATACGGATGCCCGGAGAGATGTGAGGAAAGGAGCTATTATTCACAGGACTTTTTAGAGGATACGGTGTTCAAGGTAGTCAGGGATTATCTGGGCAGGCTGAAAGAAGTCAATATAGCAGAAGAACTACAGAAAATGAAAGACCAGCAAAACGCAAGCTATGTCAAAGCGGAAAGGGAGATAACAAGAGAAATAAACAAAGCGATGGAAAATATCAGAACGATGGAAAGCAAGATTCCGGAAGCGATTAGGGGCGAGTATTATTTTTCTGCGGAAACCTTGTCAAGACAGATATCCGAGGCGGAGGAACGGCTTAAAGAGTTGAAACAGGATATGAAAAAGCTTGAAAATAAGATAGGGCAGACAGAAATTACATATGGTGATTTAGAAAAGTTCACCAGTATTGCCCCCAACTGGGAACAAGTATTCAACGAAGCGGATATTCCTACAAAGCGGATGTTATTATCTTCTTTAATTGAGAGAATTGAGGTCAAAGATAATGATATCAGTATAAAATTCAGAATAAGGCTTGATGATTTTATAGGGGCTTCGGAAAGCTTAGGGGGGGCGGGAAAACCGGCCCCCCTGAAGAATAAAGAAATACTCGAAACTATTGGCTCCCCTACCACTCCGTATACACCCTATTCAGCGTAAACGACTGTATAGCCAGTATATTCGCGTAAATAGCGCTCTCCGGCCAGGTGGAATAGATCTCGCAGGAGGCCACGTTCTTGATGTAATCCTTGTACCGCACCCAGTAATTGGGCGCGGAGGAGTCCCCCGGCACGCCGTCGTGGACGATGACGAACTCCGGGATCACCACGCGGCTCAGGACGATCTCCCCGGTCTCCGCCATGGGCTTTATCTCGTCCTCCGGTATCTTGGGAGGGAAATCCCCGTACAGGGTGTGGTCCGGTATCACGACGATCTTCTCTGCCTCTTCCGTGGCGGCCAGGGGATTCATCTGCACGGGCTGGAGAGAGAGCTCCCCCGCCAGGATTTCCGAGCCGGATATCAGCACCGGCTCATAGTCCGGGGCGGTGACGGTGATATTGTATTCGGAATAGGGCTGTACCTCGTTTTCCGGCTGCAGCGACAGGGCCAGGGGCGGTGCGGGCAGCTCTGTCACGGGGGTCTGGCCGGAGCTGTCGGTGGTCAGCACCTTTAATGGCGCGTCTGGCTCCCTGGTATAGGCTATGGTGACGGTAGCGCCTTCTACGGGGACCATTCCGATGGAAGAGACCACGCTGATTTTGATGTTGCCTGCATAGGAGGCGGCATCGCGTTCCGGTTCCTGCACTTCGATTACATTGGTGTCGGGCATAAGCTTCCTTTTGCGCCGGAGGGCGCGTATGATTCGTTACGGTATAGTATGCGCCAGCGGGGAAAATGTTACGGAAAGCTATTGACGCAGGGGGCTGTTTGGCATATTATTGTATTATGAGGTTGATACAGCCCGGGCCGGCCGGAAGCGGAGGGCCGGCGACGGGACGGGACAGGTTACGACAGAAGAGAGGAGGATGGCTTTTGGCTTGGGTTTTAGAGGATGGCAGACCTATTTACGCGCAATTGGTGGAGAGGCTGCAGGTACAGATCGTCTCCGGTGCTTATCCGCCGGGCGGGAAGCTTCCCAGCGTCAGGGAGCTCGCGGCGGTGGCGGCGGTGAATCCGAATACCATGCAGAAAGCATTTGCGGAGCTGGAGAAGAGCGGGCTGATCATCACGCAGGGGACCAACGGCAGAGTGGTGACGGAGGACGAGAGGCTGATACGGGGCAGCAAGCGCCGGCTTGCGAGGCGGCACGCGGACGCCTATTTCGCCGGGATGGAGGGGCTGGGGTACACCCGGGCCCAGGCGGCGGACTTCCTGCGTGCTGCGGAGGGGAAAGGAGAGGCGGAGGATGAATGAGCTGATTGAGATAGTGGGGCTGACCAAGGCCTACGACGCGAGCCATATCGCGGTGAACAACGTGAGCCTGACGTTGCCCCGGGGGAAGATCATCGGGCTGCTGGGCCCCAACGGAAGCGGCAAGACCACGCTGATCAAGATGCTGAACGGGCTCCTGACGCCCACCCAGGGCAGCATCCGGATCGGAGGGCAGCCTGTGGGCGTGGAGACCAAGGCGCATGTGGCCTATCTGCCGGATCGGACGTACCTGTCCGGCAATAAGAAGGTGACCCAGATCCTGGACTTCTTCTGTGACTTCTACGCGGATTTCTCCAGGGAGCGGGCGGTGGGGATGCTGCAGAGCCTGGGGGTGGATCCGAATGCCAGGATGGGCACGCTCTCCAAGGGGACCAAGGAGAAGGTGCAGCTGATACTGGTCATGAGCCGGGAGGCGGATCTCTACATTCTGGATGAGCCCATCGCAGGGGTGGATCCCGCGGCCAGGGACTATATCCTGCGGACCATCCTGAACAATTACGATCCCAACGCCACGGTGCTGATCTCCACCCACCTGATTGGGGACGTGGAGCAGGTGCTGGACGAGGTGATCTTCATGCGCTACGGGCATCTGGTGCTGTATACCTCCGTGGACAATATCCGGGAGCGGCACGGGAAGTCGGTAGACGCTTATTTCAGGGAGGTGTTCGCATGTTAGGGAAGCTGATCAAGCACGAGTGGAAGGGCACTTACAGGATGGGCTGCCTGATGCTGGGGGCCATGGCGGTGGTGACCTTCTTGGGCTGGCTCTCGTTCCAGGCGCCCGTATGGAGGTCCATGAACGGCGGCAGCCAGGCCTCCTTCGGCTGGCTGGACATCTTCAGCATGTTCACGGTGATGATCTACGCCATGCTGCTGGCATGCGTCACCTTTGGCATCAGGGTCTATCTGGGCGTGCGCTTCTACAGGACCATGTACACGGACGAGGGGTATCTGACCCATACGCTGCCCGCCACGAAGAACCAGATACTGGTCAGCAAGATACTGGTCAGCGGGCTGTGGACGCTGTTCATCCTGCTCTCCGTGTACCTTTCGCTGCTCCTGCTGGTGTGTTCCATGGTATGGACGGTGGTGCCGGAGGGATATCTGCCGGCCGACTTCTTCTCCGCCGTCTGGGAGCTGATGGTGGAGATGGAATCCGTGTTCGGCTTCAGCGCCTCCCACTTCGTGGGGATATGGATCATAGCGTCCCTGGTGGGGGCCTTTACATCCAACGCGATCCTGTTCGGCGCCATCTCCCTGGGGCAGCTGGTGCCCAGGGCCAGGCTCCTTGTGGGCATCCTGTACTATATCCTAATCCTGGTGGCGGAGCAGATGCTGGTCTCCCTGTTCCGCAGCTTTGCCACCACCGTCGGCATCTATCTGAACATAAACATGGACATACGGTTCCTGATCGACCTGCTGACGGCGGCCGCGCTGTATGGGGCGATGTACTTCATTACAAGCAGGAAGCTGAATCTGGCGTAAAGATGTGTTGCCCTATGGCTGAAGATCTGATACAATAGAATCCAAGGGCAGATTCTATTGTCAAAATGCATTAATCAGTCATAGGGATTTTCATGTCCGGGACTTGTGGTTCGGGAACGGATTGA
>CAMTBF010000419.1 GCA_947068385.1 uncultured Lachnospiraceae bacterium | reverse complement strand
TATGAGGAGGTCTGGAACGAGCAGGCGGATTATGCGGTGGAGAATACGGTCATGGAGGTGCATATCATATGATTTGGAACGAGACAAAAGAGTGCATGGGCAGGGACGAGATGCAGGCCCTGCAGGGAGCACGGCTGGTGAAGCTGGTGGACAGGGTCTACCATAACGTGGAGTACTACCGCAAGAAGATGCAGGCCATAGGCCTGGAGCCGGGGGACATCAGGGGGCTGGAGGATCTGACCAAGCTCCCCTTTACCACCAAGGACGACCTGCGGGACACCTATCCCTTCGGGATGTTTGCCGTGCCTAACTCCCAGATTGTGCGCATCCATGCCTCCAGCGGCACCACGGGGAAGGCCACGGTGGTGGGCTATACCAGGAGGGACATCGATGTCTGGAGCGAGTGCGTGGCCCGGTGCATCACCATGGCTGGTCTGGGCAGGGAGGACATTATCCAGGTGGCCTATGGCTACGGCCTGTTCACCGGGGGGCTGGGAGGCCATTACGGCGCGGAGAAGATGGGCGCTACGGTAGTGCCCATGTCAACGGGCAACACCAAGAAGCTGATCACCATGATGATCGACTTCGGCGTCACCGGAATTCTGTGCACGCCCTCCTATCTGATGCACATCGCGGAGACCATCGAGGAGATGGGCGTCCGGGACAAAATCAAACTGAAAGCATCCCTGAACGGAGCGGAGCCCTGGACGGAGAAGATGCGGGACAAGATCGAGGAGAAGCTGGGAATCCATGCCCATGACATCTATGGCCTCAGCGAAATCATGGGGCCCGGGGTGGCCACGGACTGCCGGTTCCACAGAGGGCTGCATGTCCACGAGGACCATTTCCTGCCGGAGATCGTGGACAGGGAGACCTTCCAGCCTGTGGCGGACGGCGTCACCGGAGAGCTGGTGATCTCCACCCTGACCAAGGAGGGGATCCCCCTGATCCGCTACCGCACCAAGGACCTGACCAGCATGGACCACAGCCCCTGCGAGTGCGGCAGGACCACGGCCAGGATCGCCAGGTTCACGGGCAGGAGCGACGACATGCTGATCATCCGCGGCGTGAACGTGTTCCCGTCCCAGATCGAGGCGGCGCTCCTGGAGATGGGCGGCACCACGGCCCATTACCTGATGATCGTGGACAGGGTGAACAATCTGGACACCCTGGAGGTACAGGTAGAGGTGGAGGAGCATTTCTTCTCGGACGAGATCAGGGCCCTGGAGAACCTGGCCAGGAAGATCGAGCATGTGATCCAGCAGGCCATCGGCCTGGCCGTGAAGGTGAAGCTGGTGGAGCCCAAGTCCCTGGAGCGCAGCATGGGCAAATCCGTGCATGTAATCGACAGACGGAAGATGGATTGACGTTGTGACGGAGCGTGAGAAAGAGAGGGAAGGACATGTTTGTAAAACAGTTATCGGTCTTTATGGAGAACCGGGAGGGCAGGCTGGAGAAGGCCACTGAGATACTCAAGGAGCAGGGCATCAATATCATGGCGCTGAGCATGGCGGATACCATGGAGTACGGCATGCTGCGTATGGTGGTGTCCGATCCGGAGCTGGCGAGATCGGCGCTCCGGGAGAGCGGATTTTCCGCCATGCTGACGGACGTGCTGGCCGTGCGGCTGGAGGATCAGGTGGGCGAGCTCCACAGCCTGACCCTTATCCTGTGCGCGAAGGGACTGAATATCGAATATATGTATTCTCTGGTATCAGGAGAGCGCAAGGCGATCATCGTAAAAGCGTCAGATGCGGAGGCTGCCGCTACAGCTGTCCTGGAAGGGGGACTACAGCTATATGGGAACGAGGAGCTCTGCGGATAGCGGAAGAGGAGCAAAAGGAGGTATCTGTCATGAAACTTGGTATGAGCTGTTACTGTCTGGATCCCGCTATGGCAAGCGGCCAGATGACGGTGGACGATGTGGTGGACTACGCCGTGGCCCATGGCTGCGAGCACATCGAATTCGTGCCGTTCCGGCTGGCGTTCGTCACGCCGGAGAGGACGCTGGACTGGGGGCTGATCGACCATGTGCGGGAGAAATGCAGATCCGCTGGGATCGAAATCTCCACCTATTCGGTGAACGCCGACCTGCTGAAGACCGATCCGGAGGAGGAGGCGAAGGAGGTGGAGCGGGTGAAGCGCCACATCGATGCGGCCCAGGGGCTGGGGCTCTCCCGGATGCGCTTTGACGTGGCGTCCTTCCGCAGGCCCTTCTCCACCAACACCATCTACGACTTCAACCGGGAATTCCCCCAGATGGTGAAGAACGGCACGATCCTCTGCGACTATGCCGCCGAGAAGGGCATCACCATCGTCATGGAGAACCACGGCTTCTTCATCAACGGCTCCGAGCGCATCCTGCGGCTGATTGAGGCCATTGACCGCCCGAACCTGAAGATGACGGTGGACGTGGGCAATTTCCTCTGCGTGGACGAGGATCCCGTGGCGGCCGTGAAGCGCTGCCTGCCCATGGCGGAGATGATCCATCTGAAGGATTTCTACATCCGCAAGAAGGAGCAGCTCCCCGACCAGACGGAGATGTTCAACTGCAACAAGGGAAGCTGGTTCGAGACCATGGGCGGGAAGATGATCCGCGGCTCCATCTTGGGCCAGGGGGACATGGACATCTGGGAGATCCTGAGGACCATCAAGCACTCGGATTTCAACGGCTACATATCCCTGGAATTCGAGGGCATGGAGCCCTGCGAGCAGGGGACGGAAATCGGGCTGGCCATGGCCAGGGCAATCCTTGACAAGGTGTAGGAATGATAGTAAGTTGTCCGGATCCACTGCGGCCTGGAAGGGGCGGATGTGCTGACAGAGGATCTGGCGCAGGCATTTGACCGGATATGAAAATATAGAAAAATATAGAAAATATAGAAAATTTCTCCATATGAATGCTTTTTTATATTGACAAATATAGCGCCTTTATGTATAATGAACCAGTGTGTGGAAAGAAAATCTGCATGGGAGTCGCTATGTTAGTGAATTTATCTGATGTGTTGACATCTGAAGGCATGGAGCTGGTCAGGGAGGTCCCTCTGGAGCTGACATGCTATGAGAACGGGGCGGAGAGCTTTGACATCGTTTCAAAATCTCCCGTGTCCCTGACCGTTTCCAATGCGGGAGCGGACAAGGCGGTGCTGCGGGGAAGCTTGGAGCTGAGCCTGCGCGCGGCCTGCAGCAGATGTCTGGCAGAGGTGCCGGTGGCTTTGAAGCTGGCATTTGAGCGGACAATCCTCTCTCCCGAGGCACAGGGGGAGGAGGCGGATGATTTTGCCTTTATGGACGGCTTCTCATTGGATGTGGACGCTCTTGTGCACGATGAGATTTTGATGAACTGGCCTGCGAAGATTCTGTGCAAGGACGATTGTAAGGGCATATGCCCCGTGTGCGGACAGAATCTGAATGAAAGGGAGTGCGGATGCGATACCTTCGTCCCGGACCCGCGCATGGCAGTGATACAAGATATCTTCAAGAATAAGGAGGTGTAACGATGTCTATTTGTCCTAAGAATAAATCTTCCAAGAGCAGAAGGGATAAGAGAAGAGCAAACTGGAAAATGAAAGCTGCGACTCTGGTAAAGTGCAGCAGATGTGGCGCGCTTATGGTGCCCCACAGGGTTTGCAAGGCTTGCGGTTCTTACAACAAGAAGCAGGTCGTCAATGTTGACTAAGTAGTCTTTCCGGTATTTTGCACGGCATGTAAGGGTATTCTGCGGAATGCCCTTTTTATGTGCACCCGGAAGAAATTCCTGAAAGACTACTTAGTCAACATTGACGACCTGCTTC
>CAMTBF010000418.1 GCA_947068385.1 uncultured Lachnospiraceae bacterium | reverse complement strand
GTATCCGCCAGGAAATATCAGGAAATGTACGACTGGCTGATAGGTTGAAGGTATGTCGGGTAAGAAAGAAAGATCCAACGATTTCATCGTGCAGGCGGGGATCCTGGCGGCGGCCGGGATCGTCAGCAGAATCATCGGGCTCCTTTACAGGAGCCCTTTGTACAATATCGTGGGGGCGCTGGGGATGGGCTACTATAACTCGGCGTACAATTATTATACCATCATCCTGATGGTGTCCTCCTACAGCATCCCCTCCGCCATGTCCAAGGTCATCGCCCAGAAGCTGGCCGTAAAGGAGTACCGCAATGCCCACAGGATCTTCCTGGGGGCCATCGGCTATGTGCTGGCGGTGGGCGGCGTGGCCAGCCTGGCGCTGTACTTCGGCGCCGGGCTTTTCGTGTCGGAGAACGCGGTTCCGGTGCTGCGGACATTCGCCCCCACGGTGTTCATCTACGGCATCCTGGGGGTGCTGCGGGGCTATTTCCAGGCCCATGAGAGCATGGTGCAGACCTCCGTGTCCCAGATCCTGGAGCAGATCTCCAACGCCGCGGTGACCATCGGCGTGGCCTACCTGCTGATAAAGACCCAGATGGGCAGCCTGGAGGTGCCGGCGGATCAGGCGGGACAGGTGAAGCGGGCCGTGTACGGGGCCATCGGCAGCGCCACGGGGACCGGGGCCGGCGTGCTGGTGGCGCTGCTGTTCATGGCGGGGGTCTATGGGCTGAACCGGGGCATCATCAGACGGCGGATCGAGAACGACAGGCACAGGAACGTGGAATCCTACGGGACTGTCTTCAAGATGATCACCATGGTGGTGACCCCCTTCATCTTGAGCAGCGCGGTGTACAATATGGGCAGCGCCGTGAACAACAGCATCTACTTAAAGCTCCTGCCGGCCTGGAAGGAGGTGGATGAGCTGGCCCTCAGCGCCCGCTGGGGCGTGTTCCAGACCCAGCCCGTCACCATATCCAATATCCCCACGGCCTTTGCCATGGCCATGGCCGCGGCCATGATCCCCGTGGTGGCCCAGCTCACCGCCTCCGCGGATTATGAGGGAGCCAGGGAGAAGATAGGCCTGTCCATCAAGAGCACCATGGTCATCTCCATCCCCTGCGCCGTGGGCCTGTGCGTGCTGGCCCGGCCCGTGACGGGGCTGCTCTTCCGCAATACCATGGAGGAGGAGAACCTGGCCACGGGGCTGCTGATGGCATTGTCCCTGTCCATCGTCTTCATCGCCCTGTCCACCCTGACGGGGCAGATTCTGCAGGGGCTGGGCAGGGTGAGCATACCGATCGTCAATGCCGGGATAGCCCTGGCGGTGCAGACGGTGTCCGCCATCCTGCTGCTGCTCTACACGGACCTGGACCTCTATGCCATCGTAATCGCGAACACCCTGTACGCGGTCTGCCTCTGCGTGCTGAACCAGATGGCGGTGCGCAGGGCCGTGGGGTACAGGCAGGAGATCGTGAAGACCTTCCTGGTCCCCGGGCTGGCCTCGGCCTGCATGGGCGGGATCGCCTGGGCGGTCTACGAGGGCCTGCTGATGCTCACCGCCTCCCCCAGGATTTCCGTGGTGGTCGCGATCTGCATCGCGGCCTGCGTGTACTTCGTCATGCTGCTCCTGTTCCGGGGGCTGTCGGAGGAGGAGCTGCGGGGGTTCCCCAAGGGGCATCTCCTGGTGAAGCTGGCGAAGAGGTGCAGGCTGATGAAATAGGAAAAGGGCGGAAGGTTCCGCCCTTTCTGCTCTATTCGCCCACTAGCTGTATGCCGGAGATGTCGCTGTCGATGGCCATGGAGAAATTCGTGTAGTACACCACGAAGCCGGGCTTCGCGCCGTTCGGCTTCTTCACATGCTTTTTCTGGATATAGTCGATCTCCACCTTTTCCTGCCCCCTGCCCTTGGAGTAGTAGGCCGCCAGGCGCGCCGCCTCCTCAAAGGTGCGGTCGGGCAGCTCCTGGGCGCTCCCCAGCTTCACCACCACATGGGAGCCGGGGACCTGCTTGGCGTGGAACCACCAGTCGTTCCCCGTGGCGAGCTTGAAGGTCAGCTCGTCGTTCTGGAAATTGTTCTTCCCCACATACATATGGAAGCCGTCGCTGCTCAGGTAGTGGAAGGGCCTGCTGGTGATCTTCTGCTTCTTTGCGCGGCTTCCGCCCTTGCGGCGGATGTAGCCGCTCTCGGTGAGCTCCTCCTTGATCTGGGCCAGGTCCTCCTCGTACAGGGCGATGTCCAGGGCGTTGGAGATGGATTCCAGATGCTGGATCTCCTCCTTGACTTCTTCGGTCAACTGGGACAGGGCCTCGTAGGTGCGCTTCATCTTGCCGTATCTGTCGAAGTATTTCTTTGCGTTCTCCGTGGCGGAGAGCGTGGGGTCCAAGGGGATGGTCACGGTCTCGTCGGTATAGTAGTTCAGGGCCTGGAAGGATTTCGCCCCGGGCTCGGCGCTGTAGCCGTAGGTGTTCAGCAGCTCCCCGTAGATGCGGTAGGTGTCGCGCTTCTCCGTGTCCTTCATCTGGCGCAGCTGCAGGTCGTATTTCTTCACGTTCCGCTCCAGGGCGGTCTGCACGATCCGGCGCAGGTCGGCCGATTTCTGGCGGATGTGGGTGAGGAGGTTCTTCTCCGCGTAGTAATGCTCCAGCAGGGCGGACATGGAACCGTAGGGGACGGTATGGTCCCCGGCAGGCTTCTCTCCCGGACCGACCGCATCGGTCGATGGGCCGTCCTCCCTGCCATAGCCGTACATGGTCAGGGGCAGGGCGCAGAATTCCACCGGACTGCCGCCTGTGTAGGCGATGTTGGGGGAGAAGCTCTCCTGCCGTATGGCCTCCGCCATCCGGGCGAATGCGCCGTACAGGCTTTCGTACTCCGGATCGCCCAAGGCCGCGGTGGGGAGGTCCGCGTCGATCCCCGCCTCATGGCACAGCTCCTGGGCCAGGATGGGGGAAATCCCGGTGAAGCTGCCGTAGAGCGCCTTGAAGACGGGCTGGGGCCTGGCGGACAGGGCGCTGCGGAAGGCCTCCGCGTCCGTGGACAGGGCGTCCAGCTTGTCCTGGGTGGCAGCTATGAAGTAGGGCTTGCCCGGCAGCACCTCCCGCAGGGAGCTGACTGCGGCGGACACATGCTTGATGCTGTCGATGATGGTCTTGTCTTCGTCGCAGAAGATGATATTGCTGTGCTTCCCCATGATCTCCACCACCAAAGTCTTCCTGCGCAGGTCACCCATCTCGTCCAGATGCTCGATGTCGATATGGACGATGCGCTCCAGCCCCGGCTGGGAGATGTCCGTGATGCGGCCGTTCTGGAGGTGCTTGCGCAGGAGCATGCAGAAGTTGGGGGCGGTCATGGGGCTGGGCTTGCCCGCTTTGGTCAGATAGAGCAGGGGCAGGGAAGCCTGGGCGGAGATCAGCAGCTTCTTCGTGCCGTCAGGCTGCTTGATGGTGAGCAGCAGCTCGTCCGCCTCGGGCTGGGCGATTTTATAGAGCCGCCCGCCGATCAGCTCTCTTTTCAGTTCCGATACCACATTCGCTATGGTCACGCCGTCAAAGGCCATTTTCGTGTCCTCCCTTATGCCTGGATCCTGACGCCCTTCTGCCTCAGGAATGAGATGATTCCATTATGGCACGATTCCGAGCGGTTTGCAAGACAGATGCTGGAAAAAGCTTGACGCTTTCCCAATCTTATTCTATAATAAATGGAAGTATGCAGCAAGAGGGATTCTTTCCCGGACAGGAGCGTCTATGATGATTGATGAAAGGATTGTCAATATTGTGAGGCAGAATGACCGCGTCCAGCC
>CAMTBF010000417.1 GCA_947068385.1 uncultured Lachnospiraceae bacterium | reverse complement strand
TGATGCGGAAATCATGGAAGTCACCCACTTTGAACGGGGCAACGGCTTAATCAGGAAATGGACAGATTTTTGAGAAAATCAGGGGATATTTCAAAACTGCACGAATTTTTGCACACAATCACGATTTTTTGAACTTCCAGAACCCGCCCTATCCTTTATAATGAAGAGCATTCCGATATCAAAAATCTGACTCTGCAAATAAGAGCAAGGAGAGCGACATGAGAAGAGTGATTTCTTTGAAAGAGGGCTGGAACTTCTATCAGGACGGGCAGTGCAGCCAGGTGGCCCTGCCCCATACCTGGAACGCGGTGGACGGCCAGGACGGAGGGAACGACTATTACCGCGGCACCTGTCGGTATGTGCGGAAGCTGGAAAGGCCCGCCATGGAGCCGGGGAGCCAGGTCTGGCTGGAGGTGAAAGGCGCGGCCATGACGGCCCAGGTGAGCCTGAACGGAGAGCTGCTGGCAAGCCATCAGGGGGGATATTCCGCTTTCCGGGTGAACCTGACGGAGCATCTGCGGGACAGGAACGAGCTGAGCATTTCTGTGGACAACAGCGACTGTGACAGCGTCTATCCACAGAAGGCGGACTTTACCTTTTACGGCGGCCTGTACCGGGAGGTGAACCTCATCGTGGTGCCGGAGGCCCATTTCGACCTTTCCTACTGCGGCGCGCCGGGCATCAAGGTGACCCCGGTGGTGGATCTGGAGAGGGGCTGTGCCAAGGTGACCGTGGAGACCTGGCAGACCGGAGCGGGGAACGTGACGGTGACATTGGAGGGCTGCGGATGCATGGCAGGTAGCGCCCACCAGACAGGTGGCAATGGCCAAGGGGCCCTTGGCGGAAAACAGAGAGTGGAAGCAGCTTGTGGCGAGACAAATGGCAAAAAGCAGGGAGAGGAGAGTAACGGTAGAAGCTCCGGTGAAGGAAGCGGTACCGCAGATGGCAGCATCCAGGCAGCGCCCCGATGGACGCAGACCGCCGTATCAGAGGACGGCCATGCTGTGGCAGTGTTCGAAATAGAGAACGTCCATCTCTGGGACGGCGTAGACGCCCCTTACCTTTACACGGCCAGGGCATCGCTGGAGAGCGGCGATGAGGTGAGCGCGCGATTCGGCTGCCGTAGGTTCGAGATAGACCCCCAGAAGGGCTTTCTCCTGAATGGCCGCAGCTATCCCCTGCGGGGCGTCAGCCGCCATCAGGACTGCAAGGGAGTGGGCAACGCGCTGACCCTGGAGCACCACAGGCGGGACATGGGCATAGTCCGGGAAATCGGGGCCAATACCCTGCGCCTGGCCCACTACCAGCACGCCCAGGAATTTTACGACCTCTGCGATGAATACGGCATCGTAGTCTGGGCGGAAATCCCTTACATTACCATGCATAGGAAGAACGGCAGAGAAAACACCCTGACCCAGATGGAGGAACTGATAGCCCAGTGCTATAACCATCCCTCCATTGCGGTCTGGGGCCTGAGCAACGAGATTACCGCCGCCAGCGCCGTGAACGAAGATCTGCTGGAGAACCACAGATTGCTGAACGACCTCTGCCACCGGATGGATGCCACCCGCCCCACCACCATGGCCAATGTGTTCATGCTGGAGACCGACAGCCCCATCCTGGAGATTCCGGACGTGAACAGCTACAATCTGTACTTCGGCTGGTATCTGGGGGAGCTGGCACAGAACGAGGAGTTCTTTGACGAGTACCACAGCAGATATCCTGACCGTCCCATCGGCTTCTCCGAGTACGGCGCGGACGCCAATCCTCAGTTCCAGAGCAGCGCGCCGGAAAAGGGGGACTACACGGAGAGCTACCAGGCCCTGTACCATGAGCACATCCTGGACATGATAGAAGAGCGCCCCTGGCTGTGGGCCACCCATGTGTGGAACCTGTTCGATTTCGCGGCGGACGGCCGGGACGAGGGCGGGAAGCACGGGGAGAACCAGAAGGGCTTGGTGACCTTTGACAGGCAGACCAGGAAAGACGCTTTCTACCTCTATAAAGCCGCCTGGAACAGGGAGCCCATGGTGCATATCTGCGGCAGGCGCTACATAGACCGGGCGGAGGACGTGACGGAGGTGAAGGTCTACTCCAACGCGGAGGAGGTGGCCCTGTACGTGGACGGGAAGCTCTTTGACACCCAGCAGGGCAGGCGGGTATTCCGGTTCCGGGTGCCCATCTCCGGGGAGCACGCGGTCGAGGCCCGGGGGAGATTCCCGGAAATTGCGTCCGCGGAAGCCGTTGCCGGATGGTCTGGTGCAGAGGCAGGCCATGAGCCGGAGCAGCCGGGCGGAGCAAAAGCATGCAATCCAGGACGGCAGACCCAAAGAGAAGACAGACAGACAATAAAAACGCCTGACGGGAGGACGGAGGTGTCCGACAGCATCACCCTGCGCAGGGTGCAGTCGGAGAACCCGGATTATGTCTTCGTGAAGAAACAGGATGTGGTCAACTGGTTCGACCAGGACGAATTCAATCCGGACTGCTTCTCCGTCTCCGACACCCTGGCAGACCTGCGGGCTAACCCGGAGGCCGGGGCTATCATCAACCAGATGATGGAGAAAGCCTCGTCCTCCAGAGGCGATGTGGCGGAGGCGGTAAAGGACAATCCCGGCCTCCAGCGCATGATGGGCAGGATGACGCTGATCAGTCTCTTAAAACAGGCGGGGAACATCGAGGAGGAAACGATAAAACAGTTGAACCGCATCCTCCAAAAAATAAAAAAAGGAAAGACGGATTGACAGGGCGCAACGTCCAGCACATGCTGAGATGGCATAGAGCGCACACTGTGTTCGAAAAAACAAGCATAATAACACAATTATACGTCAATACGCAGACAGCAAATGGACATGACAAGGGAGGCAGAAGACATGCCGATAAAAGCAGTACAGCAGATTATGCTGGGGACGGTGACGGCAAACGAAGCGCAGGCCCGGGATACCCTGGCGGCAATCAGGAAAGCGGGATACGGCGGAATCGAATTGAACGGCTTCATGATACGCCCCACAGGCTTTATGGTGCGCATGATGACAAAGATGGCCGGAATGCCCGTGGGCAGAGGCGGCAGGCTGGACTGGGCCGCTCTGGTGAAAGAGGCAGGGCTGTCCGTGGTGAGCGTGCACGAGGATTTGGGAACCATCCGGAGGGAGACCTCCACGGTGATAGAAGAGGCCGGGAAATTCGGCACGAAATACATCGTGGTGACAGGCATGTACCGCTTCGACTATTCTGACAAGGCGGCGGTAAGCGGCCTGGCCAGAGATTTGAATGAGGCGGGAAAGGAGCTCCGCCAGAGCGGCATCGCCTTACTGTACCACAACCACAACTGCGAGCTGCGCAAGGTCTCAAAAGGGATGACCGCCTATGAGCTCCTGCAGAAAGAGACGGATCCGGAGTACGTGAACTTCGAATTCGATTCCTACTGGCCCACGGAGGCGGGAGCTGACGCGCTGTCCCTGATGCGGCAACTCGGAGAGAGGATGAAGCTCTACCATATCAATGACCGCGGCACCAGGCTCACCGGCCCCTCCATGACGCCGCTGTTAAAGTCCGACAGCATGGAGCTGGGCTACGGGAACATGAACCTGGAAGCCCTGACAGACCAGGCCCTGGCCGCGGGAGTAGAAGCCATCATCCTGGAAAGCCACAAGAACTGGGTAGAAAAATCCCCCATAAAATCCCTCCAGCTCTCCGCAGAGTTTCTGAAATCAATAGGAAAAAATCATCAAAATAATGAATAACGAGGTGCCAACCCGGAAGAATGCCCGCACTCTGGGCATTCTTCTGTGTGAGATTGGCTC
>CAMTBF010000416.1 GCA_947068385.1 uncultured Lachnospiraceae bacterium | reverse complement strand
GCAAATAGGTGTATCTGATGTACAATTATAGCATAATGAAATTTTGGACGCAATAGAAAATTTATTTTACTTGTATTGGCAGCCACATTGTTGTATGATAAGGTATCAAAACCTGCAGGGGCGGGGGTAGGAGGTATCCATATGAAGATTGGTGAAATCGACAGAAATCTGGCAGTGCAGTCAAAGCTGGAGATCAAGGGACTGCTGTACCGAAACGCGCTGGAGGAGCCCTTTGACATCTATGGGCTGTACCAGCCGAAGGAGACAGGGCAGTACAGGCGCATGCCCATGGAGGTGGCGGTGCGCGTGAGCGAGGGAGTCGCGGGCTTGAGCACCCATACGGCGGGAGGGCGCATCCGCTTCCGGACGGACTCCCCCTATGTGGCGGTGAAGGCAAAGCTTACGGGCCAGTGCTTTATGCCCCACATGCCTCTGACCGGCTCCCACGGGCTGGATCTATATGTCTATGACGGCACCGCGGATATCTTCCAGGGAACCTTTGTGCCGCCCTTTGACTCTCCGGAGGACTATGAGTCTGTAGTGTGCCCCCGGAACAGAGGGATGAACGAAATTACGATACATCTCCCGCTATACAGCGGCATATCGGAATTGTACATCGGACTGGACGAGCATGCCGAGGTGGGGCATGGGAGGGGATATCGTCCGGTGGAGCCTGTGCTGTACTATGGCTCCTCGATTACCCAGGGAGGCTGTGCCAGCAGGCCCGGCAATCATTATCCGTCGGCTATCGCAAGGGAGCACAATGTGGACTTCCTCTGCCTGGGCTTTTCCGGCGGTGCAAAGGGGGAGGCTGAGATGGCGGACTACCTGGCGGGGCTTCCGGCCAGCGTGTTCGTCTGCGATTACGACCACAACGCGCCGGACGCGGAGCATCTGGAGAACACCCATGCCGCCCTGTACAGGCGCTATCGGGAGTCGAATCCCCGGACGCCAATCCTCTTTGTGTCGAAGCCGGATATCCGGTTGGACAACGGCTGGGACGTAAGGCGCAGGGACGTGGTGTACCAGACCTATATCGAAGCCCTGAGGGGCGGGGACGAGCGGGTGTATTTCCTGGACGGCTTCCATCTTTTTGCGGGAAACAGGCGGTATGACTGCACGGTGGACGGATGCCATCCCAACGATGCGGGGTTCTTCCGGATGGCCGAGGCAATCGGGGAACTGGTGCGGCATTGCCTGGCTTTGTGACAGACGCGGCAGCCGGCAGAAGGGGATGCCGGACGGGGAGGGAAATGATGGGATATGACTGCCTGATCATAGACGATGAGAAGCTGCTTGCGGACAGCACCGCGGAGTATTTCAACCTGTTCGGCGTCAGCACTGCAGTGGCGTACAGCGCGGGGGACTGCCGCAGATTTTTTGAGACCGATACGGCAAAGCTTCTGCTGCTGGACATCAACCTGAAGGACGGCAGCGGCTTTGCGCTGTGCAGACAGCTGCGGGAGAGAACGGAGATTCCGATCCTCTTCATCTCCGCCCGCAGCAGCGATGACGACAAAATCATGGCGCTGCACATCGGCGGGGACGATTATATCCAGAAGCCCTACTCCCTGGGCGTGCTGCTGGCCAAGGTGCAGGCGGTGCTGAAGCGCTACGGCAGACAGGAGGAGGGCTCCGACCGGGAAAAGCAGGGATACCGCTGCGGCAGGCTGCAAATCGATTTCGGGGCCAGGAAGCTGCTGGTGGAGGGAAAGCCTGTGAAGCTCACAGCCCTGGAGTTTCGGCTGCTGTCCTATCTGGTGCAGAATGAGGACAGGGTGGTGGCGAAGCAGGAGCTGTTCGAGAAGGTCTGGGAGGACAGATTCACTGGAGACGGCACGCTCAACGTCCATATCAGGAAGCTGCGGGAGGCCATTGAGCCAGACCCCGGGAATCCGGAGCACATCCTCACGGTCTGGGGGGAGGGGTATCGGTTCTGCGGATCGTCGCAGAAGGGTTGACGCATGGATCGGCGCTGTTAAGATGACGCTGCCGCCACATGGGGTATCTCGGGAAGAGGGAAAATGAAAAAACGTTATTTTATAATCGCTCAGATAACTGCCCTCGCAGTGGAGGCGGTTCTGCTCCTAGGCTTCGCGCTGTGGGACGCGGACAGCGCCCAGGACGCGGTGGCGGTGAACGAGGTGCTACAGTCCGTGGAGTCCGGATGGGGCAGACTGGAGAGCCACGAGAGGCGGACAGGGCTGAACTATGTGGTGCTGGACGGGACAGGAGAAGTTCTGTTCCGGACAGATACGGGCTTAAGCGAAAGCGTCAACAGGGCAGTTGCCCACAGGGACACGATTCTGGACATAGAACACGCAGGCCTCGTGGTGGGAAAGCTCATTGTATTCAATGACAGCGCCGAAATCCTGGAATCCGGAAAACGCGCCATGCTTCTGGCTGTCCTGGCCGTGATGCTGGCGCAGTGGGGCATCTGCATAGCGTATGGGGTGTATTTGGACCGCGCTGTGATCAGGCCTTTCCGGCAGCTAAAGGATTTCGCCCGCAGGGTGGCCGGGGGCAATCTGGACATCCCCCTGGAGATGGACAGAGGGAACCTGTTCGGGGCCTTTACGGAGAGCTTCGACATCATGCGGGAGGAGCTGAAAAAGGCCAGGCTGGCCGAGGCGAAGGCCAATGCCGAGAAAAAGGAGCTGGTGGCCAAGCTCTCCCACGACATCAGGACGCCGGTGGCCAGCATCAAGGCGGCCTCCGAGGTGGGGGCGGCCCTGGCGCAGAGCGGCAGGATTAGGGAGAACTACGGCCAGATTATCCACAAGGCAGACCAGATAGACACGCTGGTGAACAATCTCTTCACGGCTACGCTGGAGGAGCTGGAGCAGCTCGCCGTGAACCCTGTGGACATGGAGAGCGGGGAGCTGGCGGCGATGCTTAAGAGCGCGGATTATTTCGGCTGGGCACAGATGCCGCCCGTTCCCGAGTGCCTGCTGCATGGGGACAGGCTCCGCCTCCAGCAGGTGTTCGACAATATCTTCGCCAATGCCTATAAATATGGAAGGGACGCATGCCAGGGAGAAGGGGGATTCCAGGGACAGTCCACACAGGATTCCCCTTGGGGCGGGAAAATCCATGTGACCATGCGGCGGGAAAGCCAGTGCCTTGCCGTCTGCATTGAGGACTGCGGCGGAGGCGTGGACGAGGAGGAGCTGCCCCTGATAAAGGAGAAATTCAGGCGTGGCAGCAATGCCGGGAACCGGGAGGGCGCGGGCCTGGGCCTGTATATCTCCGATTATTTCATGCGGGAGATGGGTGGGGAGCTGCTGGTGGAGAACGGAGAGGAGGGGCTGCGGGTGACGGTGGTCATCCGGCAGAGCGGTATATGACCGCAGGGAAGCTGCTATTTGCTGTACGGATATTCTGAATCGCCGCTGCTTCATTCCTCAAATTCTTTAAAATCAATCCACAAATCCTCATAGATGTTGACCTTTACGCTGTCCTGGAAAGGATAGGATATGACTTTGAAGCTTTCCTGTTCCAGAAAATATGCATGAACAGATTTCTGCACAGGGTCTACAATCCAATACTCCCTTACCCCGGCATCCGCATAGAAATTCAATTTGCGGATATAGTCATAGCTGGCGGTGCTGGGGGAAATGATTTCTATGATCCAGTCCGGCGCTCCGGTACATCCCCGGTCAGTTAGCTTGTTCGGGTCGCAGATTACGCTTATGTCTGGCTCGACTATAGTTTTGTCGTTGTCTGCGAACAGTTTAACAGCAAAGGGGGCAGGGTAGACTTCGCAATCCCCTTTTTTAGAGCGGATGTAGAGGTTGATTTCAGTGTTCAGGAAATTAAG
>CAMTBF010000415.1 GCA_947068385.1 uncultured Lachnospiraceae bacterium | reverse complement strand
ACGAGATATTGGCGTGACTGGAGTTCAGACGTGTGCTCTTCCGATCTTGGTTCGTCTCTTTCGGGGGCCTGCTGGGCGTATTCGGGATGATTGTAGGAGTGCCGATCTTCGCAGTCATCTATGCGGCCATAAGGGCATTCATCAATACAAAGCTGGATAAGAAGCACCTGCCGAAAGAGACGAACCAGTATGAATCTGTGGAATACATAGACGAGAAGGGGATTCATCCCATGATTCCGGAAGGAAAGGCCGCCCGGCAGGTCAATGCGTTCCACATAAAGCAGGGGAAAAAGACAAAAGGAGAAAATGAAGACAAATGAGGTTCCTGGTACAGAGAGTGAAAGAAGCCGATGTGTCCGTAGACGGCCGGTCTATCGGAAGAATCGAGCAGGGTTTTTTGGTATTTGTAGGCATCAGCGCCGCTGACGTGGAAGGCCCTTCCCCCGAAAAAACAGCAGATAAGATGGTAAAGAAGCTGCTAGGCCTCCGGATCTTCAGCGATGAGAACGGCAAGACCAATCTGGATCTGAAATCCGTTGGAGGGCAGCTTCTGATTATTTCCCAGTTCACCCTCTATGCGGATTGCCGGAAAGGCAACAGGCCGTCCTTCGTGAACGCTGCGCCACCTGACGCCGCAAACAGAATCTACGAATATATCCTTGAAAAATGCAGACAAGAGATACCGACAGTGGAAAGCGGAAGCTTTGGCGCACATATGAAAGTATCCCTGGTCAACGACGGGCCATTTACCGTCATCCTCGATTCCGATGAATTATTCGCCTGCTGCCAGCTATAGCAAGGGGAAGATTTCATATAACCGTTGAATCCTATTCGAAATAACGAAATATTCGTTAAAGTGTCGTTTTGCGAATAGTTGGATACAGCGCCCCACTTTACCCCTCAGCAAAGAAATAAGCCGCCATCTGAGCCCGCGAGCTGAAGCTTTCCGTTTCCAGCAGCCGTTTGATTTCTTCCTTGGTATAGAACCTGGCTTCAATCTGTTCGTTTTCCGAGGTGTGGTCTTCGAAATCGCCGTCGGCCTCCACAAAGGCGATGTAGGTGGTGGTATCGGAAATGGCGACGGCTGCAAAGGACGGGGGCAGAATCTTTTTTATTTTCCTGACCTTCAATCCGGTTTCCTCATAGAGCTCCCTTGCGACGCATTCCTCAATGGATTCGCCAGGCTCCAGCATTCCGGCGCACAGGTTGTATATCGTGCGGTTGACCCCCATCCGGAATTCATGGAGCAGGAGCATCCTGTCCCCATAGGTGGCTACGATGGACACTCCGCTCGGCTTGCCGCCCACGTCCTCGATGCCTGCGAGTTCCCTGCGGCTGACCATTTCGTACTTCTTTTCCCTGCCCGCCTTGTTCCGATAGGTAAGCTCGTAGTTCTTCAGATATTTTCCGTCCCTGACCTTCTCAAATTTCATCAGTTCCATGGTAGTATAGATGCCTCCTTTGGTCTTCCATATGATGCCCTATTGCATATCCGAAAAATGCAGCTGCTCCCGCAGCGGCTTGCTGATTTTCTTCCGGGTGATCTCCACCAGGCCAAGCGGCGTCATGTCTACGACTGTAGTCTTCACCTTGTCCCGTTTTACAAGGGATTTCAGCACATAGAGCAGCTGCGCATTATCGCTGGGCGACTGCATGTTAATGAAATCCACGATGATAATGCCTGAAAGGTTCCGCAGCCGAAGCTGGAACGCCACCTCTTCCGCCGCCTCCAGATTGATGCTGCGGTACGTGTCCTCAGGATTCTTCCCATCCTCGCACTTCCCGGAATTCACGTCTATGACCGTCAGGGCCTCCGTGGGCTCTATGACCAGATAGCCCCCTGATTTCAGCCATATCCTGGTCTCCAGCGCCGGCTTCAGCTTCCCTTCGATGCCATACAGCGCTGGAAGCGAAAGCATGCTGTCCTGATACAGGCGTACCGGGATGTCCAGGGCATTCTCCTTCTCATAGTGCATGATCTGCTCATAAAGCGGCCTCTGATCCGTGATGATTTCCCATGGGGCCTCTCCAGGCGCAGCGCTGAAGCCGTCGAGCGAAAACTGCTTCAGAGTGGCTTCCACCTCTGTATTCGCTTTTCTCAGGCAGGAAAAGCAATTCCGGTACCTGGCGAAATAAAGCAGCCTGATATACTGTGCGGCCAGGTCGTAGAAATGCTCCAGCAGCTCTTCCGCGCTCTCCTGCTCCTCCGCCTTTGTGCGGACGATCATCCCGGTGGAGGGCAGGACAAAGGACATGAGTTCAACGTTTTCCGATTTCAGACGGCTCAGCCAGGCATCCGACAAAAGCGCCTGGCATTCCTGCGCCAGACAGTCGCCCTGGCCTGTGCCCAGGATCCCTGCCTCCAGCAATATCCTGTGCAGGAGCTCCCTCTGCTTTTTGCCCAGCTTTGTGGAATAGCACACCCTCTTAGAGCCCATGGTCAGCACAAAATACTCATTGGACAGGGATATCTGCGTGGTCACGGATGCCCGTTTCGACTTCTGGGCATCCCGGACGACCTGGACAAGGATCTCATCCCCCTCCAGGAGCCGTCCATCGGCGGTACGGTTCAATGGAAGGGGCGCGTTCCAGGGCTGTATCGCATTGATTTCCTTCAGGGAAAGGAAGCACAGCTCCCCTTTTTCGATTTCCACGAAGCTGGCATTGATGTTCTTGACTATATTCTTTACCTTGCCGATGTAGACAGAGCCTATCTTGCTGGGGACCTGCGGGAAGAAGGAGGCTTCCACCAGGCGGTTGTTCTGTATGGCCAGGGCGCAGCGCTGCCCGCGGTAGGCTGTGAAAAGCAGTTTCCCCTGGTCTGCGGTCCTTCGCAGCGTCGTCTCTTCTTCCGTAAGGGTTACAGAGGATTTCGGCGCAATGCTTCTGCTCATGTCATCAATCTCCTTTGTCTTCCATGGAATGCGCTTCCTCCATGGAATGCTCTGTTCCCACCGCGTCCAGGGGGACAAGCATCCGCTCCGATGTACCGACATCCGTGTACACCTCTTCCCTGGTGATCATAAGCGCATTTTCCTGCAGGCTTTCCCCCTGCTCCGCCAGCATCGCCTCCATCACCTGGACAGGCTTGATGTTCCCGCTGCTGGAGGCGTCCACCAGCATGTGGACGACCATGCAGGAGTCGATGGCAAGCTGAAAGATGCCGGGCCTGATGTCCACTTCCCTGCTTCCCTTCTTCGTCTCCTTGGTGACCAATATATGCTCCCTGGCCAGGAAGGCAGGCAGGGCCGCGGCCATATCCGTCACGGGCTCCCTGCCCTCGCGGAAGCGCACGGTGTAAGCCGCCGCTGCCACGCTGGCCATGGCGTTTCCGGCGGCATCCGGCAGCACCTTTACGGATATGACCTCTATCCCGGGCACGCTGGCGGCATTCAGCCGCTCCAGGACGTCTGCGCAGGAGGTGATGGAATGGACTTCGATATCCATATATTCCCCATTGCTGGTCAGCCCCACGCCCAGAGGAGCGGCGAAGGCCATGACCTGGTGGGGGCTGAAGCCCCTGGAATACACCACGTCGATCTGTGCCCTGCGTATGGCCTTTTGAAAGAAGCGCATGACATCCAGATGTCCGGTATAGCGGACAGGGCCATATTTCCTGAATTTAATACGGAGTCTCATACAGATTACATCCTTCCCGGGAGCGCTCTCCCACTTTTCCGGCTGATGCCGGCTGAATGCGGCTGATTATCTGGCCTCAAAGCAGATGCCGCCCCCGAATCTGGCCGCGCCGCAGCCCTGGCACTTCTGCCTGCAGTTCTCGGAGGTCTCTTCCCGCTTCGCCTTTTCCCACTCCCGCTTCAGAAA
>CAMTBF010000414.1 GCA_947068385.1 uncultured Lachnospiraceae bacterium | reverse complement strand
CCCGCCTCCGGAGGCTTCGATTCCTACGACATGGGCATCATCCTGAACAACCTGCTGCGCAACGCCCTGGAGGCCTGTGAAAAGGTGGAGCCCGGGAGGCGGTATATCTCCCTCTCCGGGACAAGGAAGAACCGGTTCTATCTGCTGGAGATCCGCAACTCCTTCCAGGGGGATGTCCGCTTCCACCGCCGGACCGGGCTCCCTGTCTCCACCAAGGAGGCAGCCCCCGGGCCGGACTCCCCCGGGCCTCCCCTCATGGCCCTCCACGGCATCGGCCTGTCCAATGTGAAGCGGGAGGCCGAGAAGTACCGGGGGAGCGTGGACATCCGCACGGAGGGGGACGAGTTCCAGGTGACTGTACTATTGCAGGAAAATGCCTGATCCATTGCGAAAAGCAGAAGGACAGGAGATTCGAAAGGAGAGAATATGTATCTGAACGATTTCAACGTCAAGGAAGTAAACGCCTATTACGCCCGCCGGGGCGGCATACGGACGGCAAGCGTCAAAGGCTATGCCAATGCGGGCAGCTTTTCCGGCCTGCTGCAGCGGGCGGCGGCGCAGGCTGGCGGGGCGGCGCAGGCCTCCCCAGCAGCGCAGGAAGGCCGGGCACAGGCCCATTCCGCCAAGGCGGCCGGGACGCGAGCCCTGGCCTGGCAGGATAGCAGAAAGGCAGGAAGCTCCGCCGCCCAAAGGGCCGCAGCCCCCACGGCAGCCCAGCCAGCCGGTTCCTCCGGGGAGAGCGCCCACGCGCACACCGCCTCCGAATCCGGTTCCGCCAACGTCTGCTGCGAGCAGTGCCATGCCACCAACCAGCTTATGCTCCAGATGATGTCCCGCAACCTGTACGCCCAGAGCGCCCTGAACTACCCCCTGACGGGGTACGGCTCCTGGACGGCCTACCAGAACATGGCCGATATGCTGGGCAAGAGCCTGTTCTGACATGGCCCTTACTGCAAGCACAGGCGAAAAATATCCCGGATCTCCCGACGAGTCCAGCCCCACGTTTCGGCTGCCGTCAGGAATCCGGGATTATTTTTCATGATCGGCCGGGAATCCTTTTCCCTCCGACCTCTGTCATAGCCTTTGTAATGGCCTTTGTAATGGCCTTTGTAACGGCCTCTCTCATGGCCTCTTTCCGTTCTTCCTCCCCCCGGCTTTCCTCTCCGGGGCCTTCTCCGCCGCAGCCGTCCTCTCTTCCTCTCCCACTTGCACTACATTTTTGTCTTCCTTCCCGATTTCCTTTCTCCCCGCCCCGGGCATCCGCCTCCTGGCGTTCCGCTCGTTCACGCTCTCCCGCAGCAGCGCATAGCCCGAGGAGGTCAGCGGGATGAAGAACAGCATCCCCGATATCCCGAACAGGCTGCCGCCCACGCTCACCGCCATCAGCACCCAGATAGCGGGCAGGCCCACTGAATTCCCCACCACCTTCGGGTAGATCAGGTTCCCCTCGATCTGCTGCAGCACCAGGAACAGGATCACGAACCAAAGCGCCTGCAGGGGATTGTCGATGAGGATCAGAAACGCCCCCACGGCGCAGCCGATGAAGCCGCCCACGATGGGGATCAACGCCGTGAACGCGATCAGCACGCCCACCATCAGGGCATAGGGCATCCGGAACAGGCTCATGGTCACCACGAACATGGTCCCCAGAATCACCGCCTCCAGGCACTGCCCGGTGATGAAGCTGCTGAAGTTCCGGTACAGCAGGCTGCAGATCTCCAGTATCTTCGCGCCCACCGCCTGGGGCAGATAGGCCGACAGGATCCGCCGCCCCTGATCCGCCAGCCTCTCCTTCTGGGCCAGCACGTACAGGGCGAAGATGAAGGATATCACCACGTTCACGATGCCCGATATGATGCCGCTGGCCACGCTGACCGTGGAGTTCAGCACGTCCCCCGCGCCGTTCTTCAGGAAATCGATGACGCTGCCCAGCACCGAGTCCCAGTTGATCTCCGTCAGCTCCAGCTCGTCTATCCGCTTCGTCAGCTCCGGATAGTCCCTGACCAGCCGATCCAACTCCTCCACCACCCTCTCCGTGAAGGCGGGAATCTTCTTGCCCACCTCGGAGGCCGTAGCCACCACCTGTGGCACCACCGTGCCCACCACTATGGCCAGCACCACTGCAAGGGATACGATGGCCAGCACCAGGCACAGCGGCCTCTTGGCCTTCTCGGCGCGCTTCCCCCGCCAGCGGCCCAGCAGCTTTTCCTCAAAAGCCCGCATAGGGATGTTCAGCACGAAAGCCATGACCCCGCCCACCAGGAACGGGGATATGATGCCGAACAGGAAAGCGGCTCCCGTGAACACCTTCTCGCTATATATCAGCGCCAGTATCAACAGCGCCGCCAATACCATCAAATGTCTGATCTGCCTGATTTTTCCTCTGCTGAATTCCATATGCCTTACCCTCTGCTAAATCGTTTCCTTTCCTGTTGTAGCTGCCCTGTGGATCCTCTTCCACCTTTGAATGCAGTATAGCAGAGCCTGGAACATTTGGCAAGGGATTGGGAAAAAACCGGATGCGGGATTTTCTGCTTCCGGATTCCATATATTCAGAAAAATTGACCATGATCCAGAATACTCCTGTATGTTTATGGATGAAACATAACACTCCAAGGAGGTACGAAAGATGAATGAGATGGCAGCCAAAGGCCACGAACCGAATCAGAAGCAGAGGACAGTATTGGAAGAAATGGAACATTCCCATCCGGCGCAGGGCCAGCCCCAGGGCGAGGGGACGGACCCGCCCTGCAGAACGCTGAAGGACTTGAGCGCCAGCTGGCTGCGGGAACGGCGGGAGGTGGTGAAGAGGAGCACCTTTTCCACCTATAGCTATTGCGTAAGGGTACATATCCTGCCCCTGGCGGGAGACGTGCCGCTGGCGGAGCTGGACGAGGATGCGGTCATCTCCTTTGTCCAGAGGATACAGGAGAAGGAGCTTGCGGATACCACCACCCGGTCTATCCTCGTGATATTCAAGTTCCTCATAAAATACGGGATCCGCAGCGGGCTGATAAACAGTAAGGTCCTGGAATACTGCCACGCAAGCTGCCGCAGGACGGAATCCCGGGTGCTGGCGGTGCAGGACAGCGCCAAAATGAAAGAATACCTGCTGCGGAAGAGGACGATCTTCCCCCTAGCCATCCTGCTGTGCCGGGGGACAGGGATACGCATAGGAGAGCTGTGCGGCCTGAAGTGGGGGGACATCGACTTTGAGGCATGCACCTTCAATATCAAGCGCACGGTGTCCAGGATTCCGAATCCGGACACATCCCCAGGGCAGCCCAAGACGATCCTCTATATCAGGACGCCCAAATCCCACACTTCTTCGCGGGAAATCCCCATCCCCGGATACCTGATAAGCGCCCTGCGGCGGCTGCGCAAAGGGGACGACCTCTATGTGCTGACCGGGCGGAGCACCTGCACGGAGCCGCGGAACGTCCAGAAGCGGTTCAAGACGATCCTGAAGCGCTGCGAAATGGAGGACTGCAATTTCCACGCCATGCGCCACGGTTTCGCCACGGCCTGCCTGGAGAACGGCGTTGACTGCAAGACGGTATCCGCCATCCTGGGCCATGCGTCGATCCGGACCACCATGGACTTCTACGTACATACTTCCATGCGCCAGAAGAAAGACTGCATCGATGGCATCGACTGAAAAAAGTTCGCCTTACTTGCCAGTAAGGCGAACTTTTTTATGCGAACCTGCTGTTAGATTATCGGTGCGTCCCGGCGGAGCAGGCTAAATATTTTCTTCCGATGCTTCAATAATCGCCATCATTTCCCCAGGTGTCACAATAAAGTCTCTGAATGGATAATGCTTCT
>CAMTBF010000413.1 GCA_947068385.1 uncultured Lachnospiraceae bacterium | reverse complement strand
TAGTAATCCAGGTCGCCGCCCTCGGAGCCGAACCAGTAGTATTCATCCGACTCCTGTCCCATGTTGAAATAGCTCTTGAAAGTATTGTCCGCAAAGATGCCGTAAACATGGCTGTCCGTCAGGGCCATGAAGAACGGGATGGACTTGTACAGGGCCTTGAAGCTGTCCACCTGGGGATCCGGGTTGTCGGTGTTCCACATTTCGTACTCATAGTGACGTTTGTCCAGGAATCCGGTCTTGTCCCCCAGGCCGTAGAAATGCTCGCCACCCTGGAGCTTTTTCACCACCTCGAAGGCGCAGCCCTTTCTGTCTCCCAGGGGGGAATGCCCCTCGGCCTCCAGGAGCTTGATCATCTCGCCGCTGACCCGCTTCAGGGGCTCCCGCTGTCCTCTGTAGTCCGCGCAGACCTCCGCGCCCTCCTTGTCGTAGAAGTCCACGTAGAAGCCGTCGCTCACCCGGACGGAGACCTCTCCCGTGTGAATCCAGAGGCCGTCCTCCTTCCTCTCGGTGCGGATGTCCACCGGAACGGCCTTTTCTCCCTCAATCGCTTTGGAGCCTGCCCTGCCGGCGCCGCTGCCGCTGAACACGTTCACGATGCGCGGGGTCAGCACCTCTATCCGGGCTTTCCCCTCCTGGAAGCTCAGCTCTATGGTCTGTCCTTTCACCTCAAACCCTGTCAGTCTGCCATATCCCATATTCTTTCATGCCTCCTTATTGCCCTGGGCCTCTGCCTTTTCTGAAGCGGCTTTGCCTTTTCCGCTGGCCGTTTTCTTTTCCAGGGCCTCTTTCTCCGCCTTTTCCAGCGCAGCCTTCTCCTGGGCTGCCCTCTCCAGCGCTTCCTTTTCCTCCCGCTCCTTCTTCAGCTTCAGCTCCTTCTTCTCGTTCTCCACCCGCTGCTTCTCCTCGGAGAGCCTGCTGCTGATCCGGGTGAGGCGGTAGATCTTCTCAAGGGCCGCCTCGTCCAGCATGTCCGCGGACATCCGCCACTCCCAGTTGCCCCCAAGGGTAGAGGGGTGGTTGATCCTGGATTCCGCGTCCAGCCCCAGATAATCCTGCACGGGAATGATGCAGGTGTTGGCGCTGCTCATCATGGCCATGCGGACGAAATCCCAGTATTTCTCATCCTCCGGCGTGGAAGCGTTGTCCATGTACTCCGTGGCGAAATCCTTGGACTCCTGGTCCAGGCCCTTGTACCACTGCACCAAAGTCTCGTTGTCGTGGGTGCCGGTGTAGACCACGCAGTTCCTGTCGTAGCTGTGGGGCAGATAATCCGTCTCCTCCCTGGGGTCGAAAGCGAACTCCAGCACCTTCATGCCGGGATACCCGCTGTCCTTCAAAAGCTGCACCACGGTGTCCGTCAGGAAGCCCAGATCCTCCGCGATGATCTGCTTCTCTCCCAGATGCCTGTTCAGGGAGCGGAACAGCTCCATCCCGGGGCCCTTCTCCCAGTGGCCCCGCTCCGCCGTCTCGTCCCCGAAGGGAATGCTGTAGTACTCGTCGAAGCCGCGGAAATGGTCGATCCGCACCACGTCATAGAGCTTGAAGCAGTGATCCAGCCTCTGGCACCACCATTTGAAGTCCGTCTGCCTGTGGTAGTCCCATTTGTACAGAGGGTTCCCCCAGAGCTGCCCCGTGGCGGAGAAAGCGTCCGGCGGGCAGCCCGCCACCGCGGTGGGCTGGAAGTCCGCGTCGAACTGGAACATCTCCGGATGGGCCCAGGCATCCGAGGAATCGAATGCCACGTAGATTGGGATGTCCCCGATGAACTGGATTCCGTTATCATTTGCATATTTTTTCAATTTATTCCACTGGACATGGAATTCGAACTGGAGGTATTTGTAGAACTCGATGTCGAAATAGCATTCCCTCCTGTAGTAGTCCATGGAGTAGTCCCAGCGCTTCTTGATGTCCTCCGCCCACTCCTCCCAGGCAGCCCCGTCGAAGCGCTTCTTCACCGCCATGAAGAGGGCATAGTCCTCCAGCCAGTCCGCGTTCTCCCGGACGAAGCGGACGAACTCCGGGTTCTGGGCGATGTTGCTGCGCTCGTAGGCCAGGTGCAGCAGTGGGAAGCGCTCCTCGTACATCTTGCCATAGTCGATCCGGGCCGGGTCGTCCCCGAAATCGCAGGCGGCGCATTCCGCCTCGGTCAGCACGCCCTCCTCTATCAGCGCCTCCAGGTCGATGAAATAAGGGTTCCCCGCAAAGGAGGAGAAGGACTGATAGGGGGAGTCCCCATAGCTGGTGGGCGACAGGGGCAATATCTGCCAGTAGCTCTGGCCCGCCTCCCTCAGCTTGTCAACGAAATCATATGCCTCCCTGGAAAAACAGCCGATGCCGTACTTTGACGGCAGGCTGGCAATGGGAAGCAGAATACCACTTGCTCTTTTCATAACTGTTTACCCTGTCCTTTCTTAGGAACTTTTTTCATAATTCTCTGGCTCCGATGAACGTCTGTATCCTGATCGATTACGGCTCCCCTTTCGGGAAAGGGACTGATGTCTCACGGGAAACCCGAAAAAAGGTATGTCTGTACAGCGGCATCCGCAGCATGGAGGTGTTCCAGAGCCTCCTGAACTCCGCGTTCTCCACTTTCCGGTTATAGCCATCCCCGCTGCAGTTCGACAGCCCGGTCAGAGAGTCCGCCAGGAACAGGCCTGACTCGTCATAGCCTACCACCGGAACATAGTGCAGCCATTTCCTGCCGGGATATGTGCGGATGAGGACGATGGGAGGGTTCCCGCTGGCGACCTCCCTTTTCAGCGCGTTCAGGTTTCCGGTGCAGTAGACCGCTTTCAGGCCCTGTCCGGACAAAAGCTTCTTTACGCCCCTGGGGTACACGGAACCGTCCCTGCGCCTGCAGGGCATCTCCCGGTACAGCCCCTCCCCGGACGCGTCCTGTCCGAAATGCCGCAGCACGAATGCGGCAGCGTAGGCGGAGCACTCCATGGCCGACTGGAAATCGATCCGGTTCGGGCCTGTGGGCAGGAAACGGGGCGGATAGCATCTCCGGGCAAAGCACGGGCGCAGGACCCCCATCAACAGGCAGTCTGCTATCGTGATGACCATGACCGTCTGTAGAACGGTTGCCGCCAAAAAGCGGAGAAAAACCGGATTGCAGAGCATTCCCATGGAATCGGCCCTCCTTAAGCCTCTATGAGGCAGCGCCTTCCCACCCCTGTCTTCCCCAGGAGCATGCCGCTGCGGGCCGCCACACGGACGGCTCCTTCCTGCAGCTCCACCTGTCTGCGGCAGTCCGCTTCCAGGCCGTCCGCCAGGATCTCCCAGCGCCCCTGCCCCGGACCGTCCGCAAGCCCCGGGCTTTCCCCGGCCCACATACTGCCCTCCGGCAGCCCCACCGCGAAGTCCTCCTCGGAACCGTTGTACACGATGAACAGCTCTTCCCATGGGGAAGCCCCGCTGCCGGGATTCCGCTCCGCTCCGCCCCGATTGTCCACCCGGAAGGACACCACGCCCTCCCTGTGGATTTCCCGGCAGCCGATCCGCTCCGCCGCGGAGGGGGATTTGTCGCACAGGCCCGGCAGCTTCTTCCGCAGGCGTATCAGGCCCCTGTAATACTCCACCAGCTCCCCGTACTCCGATACCCTGCTCCAGTCCAGCATGTTCAGCTCCGGGGAGGAGCAGTAGCTGTTCTCGTCCCCAAACTTCGTCCGCCCGAACTCCTCCCCCGCCTGGAAAAACAAGTTCCCCTGGCAGGTGAAATAAAGGAACGCGGCCAGCTTATTGGCGGCAAGCACGTCCTCATACCGTGCGGAGAAATCCGCCTCCTCCCCGTGCATGGACAGCACCAGCTTATCCCAGAGGGTGA
>CAMTBF010000412.1 GCA_947068385.1 uncultured Lachnospiraceae bacterium | reverse complement strand
TTTCCCTACACGACGCTCTTCCGATCTCCCGCTGTTGTCCAGCAGGATGCTCTGGAAATCCGGGTCATTGTCCAGCGCATAGAAGAAGCATGACATCCAGAAATAATCCTCCGCATGGCGCGACTGCTCCTCATTGAACCTCACGTTGTGCTTCTCGACGAAGGCCCTGCTATATAGCTTCGAGTTCACCCAGACCCTGTTCGTGTTGTCTATCGTATAGCTGCTGTCATTGTCAAAAGCGAATAACGGGCCAGATACCAGCGCCACAGGCCTCGCCCCATCCTTCTCAACCGGATTCCCGCGGCCATCGCACACTATGCCTCCGTTGTCCGTAAACACGAAGTTCGCGCATTCCGCAGCCCCGACAAACTGCGATACAGCGACCCCGTTCCCTATCTGGTCATCCTCGTCCATGAACATGAAGTATCCGTGGCACGTGTTGTCTATCCCGAACTGCCTCGCAAGGCCCTGCCCGCCGTTCCTCGGCGTGCGTATGCATCGTATGTCTATGAAATTGCTGTACTTATCCACCAGCTCCTGATAGTCGCAGTCGGTATTCGGGCTGCAGTCGTTCACAAGCGTGACATGTATGAACTCCTTGTGCCATTGCACCGCTATCGAGGCTATCCCTTTCTCGATGACCTCAGGGCTCCCGTAGCAAGGTATGATCAAATCTATGTCGAACATCCAAGCCTCCTTTCATTCAATCCATATCCCTCCCACCACCTCGGACGGAGAATCCGGAATGACCGCGCTTACCATGAGAGGATCCCCGTCAGCGCACCAGAGCGACCTTTCCTCCTCCCGCTCCACAGATGAGACAATCGATACCTCGTTGATTCCATCCACCGTCCCTCCGTCATCCGCTGCGAACCAGATAGCCCCATCCAGCCCTGACGGAAGCACGCCTATCAAGAACTGCCTGGCGCACTCGGATCCGCCATTCCTAAAAGGGACCACTGCATCGGCACCCGGTGGGACATATCCCCACTTCCCTTCGCTATCCTGTCCGAAAGAGAGCCCGCCCAGAGAAGGTACCAGCGCCACCGCATCCCTTACGATTTCCTCTACCCTGTCCTCCTTCGGGTACTCCGCCAGCATCTCCCCAGCCTTCTCCTCAGAGATGTACCCCGCATCGTTCTCCAGGGCGCTGACCTTCTGCGGCACGGCCTCCTGCGGCCCTCCTCCGCCAGCCCCCATGCCGCTGAGCACCCTCCTGCTGGCGCCCAGATAGTACACGGAGTCCTGCGGGGACGCTATGGAGATGTCCGCCCTGTTGAGCAGGTACCTCCCATCGATGCCGTGGGGCCTGCTCACTACTGGGACATATTCGCAGATGTCCAGGGCCTCCACCTCCGGATCCGTCAGGTGCAGGTCCACCGCCTTCACCTCATAGCTCTCGCTCAGGGCCGCCATGGGGCCGTACAGCCGCTCCTGGGCCTTCTTCATCAGGTTCTCCGGCAGCGTTACATCCTCCCACAGGGACTCTTCCGCAGGGGCGAAGATGATGCCGCATTCCGCCGCCCTCTCCTTGTTCACCAGGTATGCCCTCCCACCGTTCACAGAAGAGATGTCCACCTTCTTCCCATCCACCTCCGCTCCCACGGGCCGGATGGCCGTATAGGTCTCGGACGCATCCGACTCCTGGGACAGGCTGATGATATTTTTTGCGAATGCTATCCCCTGGGATGAGACTTTCCCATAGTCCGCCAGCCAGTCCACATAGTCGCCGTCCTCCTCATAGCGTACCCGGATATGCCCGCCCAGGCTGGAGCGGAAGCACTTCTCCTTCAGCGCCGTCCAGGTGTCCAGCATGCTCTCGCTGCTCCGGACGATATAGTCATTGCTGTCCCGGACCGTCACCTCCCCTACCTTGAATCGCTGCCACGGCATCACCTGGCCGTTGTGGTTCTCCACAATCATCCGGAACAGCTCCTCCGGGCTGCCCTGGAAGGAAAAGGGCTCCAGGTAGGAATCGTTGAAGAGCGCCAGGTGCCCCTCCACCTCCACCGAACGGCCATTGCGGAAGTCCTTCGCATCCTTGATGGCCCGCCCCTTGAAAATGACGGAGCCGTCCCGGTACACGGTGATCAGGGGGAAGAGCTTGCGTATGCTCCCCTGGTTCACGTTGTCCGCATATACTTTAAAGGCCAGGCTCCCGGCCGCATTGTCCTCCAAGGTGAGCTTTGGGGACACCAGCTTCAGCTGCGGATGCATCGGATGGTAGATTGTGCTCTCCCCGCTCTTGATGATGATCATGCCAGCCTCCCCTTCCGGTAGGAGAACCTGACCCTGCCGTTTCCGGACAGGCGGAGCCGGTTCAGCCCCTCCTGCAGGGTGACCTCCGGCATCTGGTACGTGCCAGGCCCCATCCTGTAGCGGATGCCGTCATAGACCAGCTGGACGCTCCCTTCTACCTCCATCCGCGGCATGACAGGCATCCTGTCGTTCTCCAGAAGCACCTCCTTCTCTGTCCCGGAGACGGTCTCTTCGTGGACGCTCTCCCTCCTCTCGTATTTATAGGGATGCACCCTGGCCGTGAAGCAGGCCTCGTACAGCCTGCCGTCCTGCTCCACCTTGGTGCAGGAGACCCTGCCCTGGTAAGCGTATTCCGGCTCACGCTCCAGCACGATCTCCATCCGCCTGCCATGGAGGTCGTTCTCCATCCGCTCCGCCTTTTCAGCGGAGAACAGGGTGAACTTGAACTCTATCTTCGCATCCTCATAGGCCACCCCTCCTACCGCTTCCGTCAGGTCGATGGCCGAGTCTCCCCCATCGATATCCACGTATACCTCCTTGACCGCAGGCGGCACGACCCTGGCATAGTTCATGACAGCGCCATAGTCCTCCCTGGAATACCTGTCGCCGAACACCGCACCGTACATCATCTCCACCTCCCGTCAGTATGTCGCTTCCAGCCAAGCTCCTCATCCATGGGCCCGGCCAGCTCTCCCACCAGGGCCCCTGTATCCAGCACCAGCTGCTTGCTGGAGCATCCCGGCAGGTATGTGGCCAGGAGCTCGCAGATCCGCTTCAGGAGCTCATAGACCTGGGCGTTCTCCTCGGCGACTGCTGCCGATATCATCCTCATCAACGTCTCCGTGCCGCCCACCACCTCGCTCCCGGCCTCGCCGCCCGCCATGACCTGGCCGGAACGGTTGATGCCGAATGCGGTTGGCCTGTCCATGATCATCGGCGCGTCCATGGCCTTCTTGTACCATTCCACGCCGATATGCGGTATCGAGGGCGGATTCAGCGAGAACTCTCCGGTGATACTGAAATGGGGAAGCTTTATCTTCGGTAGCTTCCAGTCGAAGTTGAAGAAATCCTTCAGCTTCTGCACCGTATTTGACACAAAGCCTTTCACCTTCTCCAGCTTGTCGGATATTCCTGACCTGAGATGTTCGAACCTATCCAGCCCTTTTGTTTTCAGCTCCTCGAACCCGCTGACCGCCTTCTCCTTCAGGGATGCCACCTTCTCCGCGGCTTTCTCTTTCATTTCTTCGAATTTGCTGACCGCCTTCTCCTTCAGGGTCTCCACCCTCTCAGAAGCCTTGTCCCGCAGCTCCTCGAACCTGCTGACCGCCTTCTCCTTTAGGGATGCCGCCTTCTCCGAAGCCTTCTCTTTCAGCTCCTCGAATTTGCTGATTGCCTTCTCCTTCAGAGCCTCCACCCTCTCAGAAGCCTTGTCCCGCAGTTCCTCGAACCTGCTGACCGCCTTCTCCTTCAGGGATGCCACCTTCTCAGAAGCCTTCTCTTTCAGCTCCTCGAACTTGCTGATTGCCTTCTCCTTCAGAGCCTCCACCCTCTCAGAAGCCTTGTCCCGCA
>CAMTBF010000411.1 GCA_947068385.1 uncultured Lachnospiraceae bacterium | reverse complement strand
CCGTTTCTGTATCGCCCTTCCCGGCAAGTTCCAAGGCCTGTTCCTCTATGGGGACATTGGTTCCGCTTCTATGATGGCAGGTAACGGTGGTAATCAGCTGTAAATCCTTCATATATTTTTCCTCTTTCATGTTTTCGCTTTCATCTTAGGGCTAGGCGGATATATTTCAGATGACATTTATGTAAAAAACCACTGGATAAAGGGAAAAGGAAAACAAATAATAGTACAGATATCTGATTATATATATAAATATCACAAATGTTTCCGCATATATCTCAATCCATTATCCATCATATACTAATAAGAGAAAAAATACAAGAGATAATCCGATGCCATTTACAGCCAATTAATATAAAAATGCAGCCAATATGCTATATTTCTGACGTATGGGATGACTGTATAATGGAGGCACAACAGTTCAGGGCAGGGCTTGGAGAGGGAGATGGATTATGCATAGAAAGAATATCATCCTTGATACGGATATCGGGCCGGATTGTGATGACGTAGCGGCGTTGGCCGTGCTGAACCTTCTGGCCGACAGGGGGCTGTGCCGTATCCTGGGCGTATCCCACTGCACATCGAATCCATATGGTGCAGGGACGATAGATGTCATCAACAGGTATTATGGGAGGCCTGACGTCACCATATCCACTTATGGAGGGAAAGGGTTCCTCGCAGATGAAACCTGCATGCGTTATAACCGCTATATAGCTACACATTACCCGAACCGTTATCAGGTCTGCCAGCCCGAGGAGGCTGTTGGGATGTACCGCCGTATCCTGGCAGCGCAGGAGGATAAAAGCGTGGAAGTCATCGGCATAGGGCCTATGAACAATCTCTCCGACCTGCTGGATTCTAAGCCGGATGGATATTCGATGCTGAGCGGAATCTCGTTAGTGGAGAGAAAAGTGTCAAAACTTACCATGATGGCAGGTGCGTTCAGATGTTCTTCAAAGGAGGCAGTGGAGCGGGCCCAGCGGCTGGGGAAAATGAGGATAGAGGATATGGCGGAGTACAATGTAGAGTGCGATATCCCGGCGGCGCGGAACGTGGCGGAGAAGTGGCCGACCCGTAAGGCATATCTGGGCTTCGAGGCAGGGCTGATCCTGACAGGCGGGAGCCTTGGCAGATGCGTTCCCGGAAACCATCCTGTCCGTGTGGCATATGAACTGCACGGAAGTTCTAAGGGCCGGTTCAGCTGGGACCCGCTGACCGTGGAATACGCCGTGGTGGAAGGATGCCCGCATTTCCGGGAATCAGCCCGCGGCACGGTACGGTTCGATGAGAAAGGGAGGACCAGATGGATGCCGGATGAAAGCGGGCAGGACTGCTTCGTGGAGCTGGCCCAGGAGGATGAGGAGGTGGCAGCGGATCTGGATGCCCTGCTGATTCGGCCTCCCCGCGGATTGGGACAGTCGTCTGCGGCGGGGTGAAATGCCTGCAGATCCGGGGCAGGTTTTGGAGCCGGGTTCATTGTGCGGGATAAGCGCCCGCATGTTTAACCGATAGAGCAAAAGCAAACACTGTATGAATGAAGGAGGAAAGGGAATGAAGAAGAAAACGTTAAGTAAGCTGTTTGTCGCCCTGTTGGCAGCAGGTATGCTGACTGGCTGTGGCGGGCAGTCTGATTCCGGAAGCGGAAGCAGCGATGGGGGCAGCCAGCCTGCGCAGAGCGGCCAGGAAGGCGATGAGCAGTCCGGGGGGGCAGAGGAAAGCGGCGATAGCGGGGATACAGCGGATCTCTCCGGCCTTACCTTTGGGCCTTATGACTGGCCGGTGGCGGAGAATCTTGACTACAGCCAGCCATACAATAAGCGGTTCGATGGAATGGAGTTTACCAGGATTATAAATACCGGCACAGCGGAACTGCCTGAGGGGATGACGGTTGACGACAATACCTTCACCTGGCTTTTTGAGGGCGCCACTGGTTTGAAGCCGAAGGCCTTATGGTCAGCCAGCGGGGACGCTTTCTCCCAGAAGCAGAGCCAGGCGATCGCCAGCGGGGAGATTCCGGATCTGATGGCTGTCAGCATGACGCAGTATTATATGCTGGTGAAGTCGGGCCTGATCGCGGATCTGACAGACGAGCTGCGGGAGGGGAACCATCCTACCATCCAGGGAATGTATGAGGCGGCGGGCAATCTGGCCCTGGATGTCCTGGAGGTGGACGGCCGCATTTATGGAATTCCACAGGTGAACGCCCAATTCGACGGTTCGCCGCTGGTATGGATCCGTAAGGACTGGATGGAGAAGCTGAATCTGGAAGCGCCGAAGAGCCTGGCGGATCTGGAGGAGATCGCAAAGGCGTTCATGGAGGAGGATCCCGATGGAAACGGACAGAAGGACACCTACGGCATCCCTACCCTGGCGAGCTTCAGCGCATCCTACGGAGGAGACGCCAATCTGTGTGACATCTTCCTGAACGTGGGCGGAGCGGCCCCGGGAATCTGGCAGAAGAACGAAGACGGAACAGTAATCTATAGTTCTCTGATGGAGGGTGCAAAAGAGGCATTGACGCTGCTGAACAGCTGGTATGAGCAGGGAATCATCCCTTCGGACTTTGCCACCTGGACCAGCGACACGGTGAGCCAGGCCCTGGGAGACAACAAGGCGGGAATCGTCTTCTCGCCATGGTTTGGGACATGGGCTTCCATGAACAACAGCATCAATCTGATTCCGGACGCGGAGTGGTCGGTCTACATGCTTCCTGCGGAGGAGGGCGGAGAGATTCTGTCTGCCGGCGGCAATCCCGCAGTGAATATCTATGTGGTGCGCAAGGACTTTGAGGATCCTTCCGCCTTCGTATATGCATATGACATGTGGTGCGCTGCGGGCCATATCCCCAACTATGAAGGGTATGTGGAAATCCATAACACGTACAACATCATGTTCGAGAGCGTTCTCGGGACTGCCTATATGCTGCCGATCCAGACCATTATGGACAAGGTCGTGGGCACCGGTGAAATGACCACTGTGGAGGAAGTGAAGGAATACTGCAAGAATGAAGCAGGCGTTGCCCTGGACTGGGTGGTGGAGGGCGCTTTCAAGGGAAAGACCGTGTACGATGCGCTGCAGGCCGGTGAGAATCCCAGGGAAGCCGTCTATGAAGGGATAGACGCTACTACCACATATCAGCAGTACATGCAGTGGTGGGAAGGCCCCAACGCGCTGGTAAATGGAAATCCCAAGGCTGTATCCACGGTATTCCAGGGCAGCACAGAGAGCATGGAGCTGTACGGCAGCTTCCTGGGCACCCTGGAGCAGGATGCCTATGTCAACATGATCATGGGCAATACGGACGGGCAGTCCATCTCCGATTATTTTGACGCATTCGTGCAATCCTATCTGGATCAGGGCGGCGCGGCCATCACGGCGGAGGTTCAGGAAACGATTGGCGGATAAACGTGAAGAGAGCGGCCGGGCCATGTTCTGCTATGGCCCGGCATTGCCGTTTGGCTCAGGGGAAGCAGGAGGGAAAATGGATCAAAAACGTAAAAAGATAAGGATACCGGACAGGCTGCATTATTGGCTCATGGTTCTGCCCGCAGTGGTATTGGTGTTCCTGTTCAATACAAGGACTTGGCCGGGCATCCTGGCGGCTTTCCAGGATTTCATCCCCATCAAGGGATGGTTTGGCTCCAAATGGATAGGGCTGCGCAATTTCAAGATTTTCTTCATGCAGCCCAATAGCTGGCAGATTATCCGGAATACATTGGTGCTGGCCGTCGGCAAGATCATAGGGGTGCAGCTCCTGGCGATCATGTTCGCCCTGATGATAAACGAAGTGCGCAATTCCAGGCTTAAGAGGTTCATCCAGACCTTTACCTACCTTCCGCATTTCATATCCT
>CAMTBF010000410.1 GCA_947068385.1 uncultured Lachnospiraceae bacterium | reverse complement strand
ATGGGTATGCCACCAAAAACAGGAAGATGGAACAGAGCGCTACCAGAATGATGTCGCTGCTCCTCTCAGAAAGTCCTGTGAGCTTTCCGTATTTCGCATTTGCTTTCATGCTGCCGCACCTCCTAAAATTTTTGCGTTCCTATCCAGGGACGCCGATCAGATAAAGCTCGTGTCCTCGGAAATCTTGCCGGCCATCTTGTTCACCAGAATCAACAGGATGATGTTGATGATGGTATTGAACAGGCCCACCGCAGTGGAATAGCTGTACTTGGCGTTTTCGATGCCCTGCTGGTACACGTAGACGGCGATGACGTCGCTGGTGGCCTTGTTCAGGTTCGTCTGGAGCAGCCACACCTTCTCGAAGCCCACGTTCATCAGGCCTCCCGCGCTCATAATCAGGTTCAGCACCATCACGGATTTCAACGCCGGCACATCGATGTTCCAGATCCGCTGGAACATGGACGCGCCGTCCACCTTGGCCGCCTCATAGAGGGAGGTGTCCACATTGGCCAAAGTCGCCATGTAGACGATGATGCCCCAGCCCGCGTCCTGCCAGATGCCGGAGGCGATGTAGATGGTGCGGAAGGCGGAGGACTCGGTGAGGAAGTCGATGGAGGTCCCCGCTATCAGGTTCAGCAGCCCGCCGGAGGGGCTTAAGAAGATCTTGATCATGCCGCAGACCACCATGACGGAGATGAAATGGGGCGCGTACAGCACGGTCTGGGTGATGCGCTTGAACCGCTGGAACCTTACCTGGTTCAGCATCAAGGCCAATATGATGGGGATGGGGAAGCTCCAGAGCAGGCTGAAGAGGCTCAAGAGCACCGTGTTCTTCATCATGCGGCCAAAGGTGGGGGCGCTGAAGAACCGCTGGAACCATTCCAGCCCCACCCACTCGCTGCCGGAGAATCCCCGGCTGGCCTTGTAGTCCCGGAACGCGATCTGGATGCCGTACATGGGTATGTACTTATAGATGAGAGTCAGTATCACGGGGATGGCCAGCATGGCGTACAGTTGCCAGTGATCCCGGAGACGTTTCTTCAGCGGCCTCTCCATCATCACCGCCGGCCTTGCGGCAGCCGACTTGTTCTTGTTCATAGTTCTCTCCTTTCCGTTATATGGGACCCACCTTCTGGCGTCCCAAGTCAGGGGGCTCTGGGCCCTGTGTGTCTTACCGCTCCACGGTGCGCGCATTTCGTGAAACGTTATTTTTACGTTATCACCACGATACCACTCTTTTTATTTTTCGTCAATACTTTGTTTATATATTATTGGTAAATTAGTGCTTTTGCATAATTTCTTATGTCTAAAATTGGTTATAATGCACATATAATTTTAGTATAACGTTTCATGTAACGTTTCGCAAATATTTCATATGCGCCTCTTTACAGATTGGTTCCTATGTATTATAATGGGAAAAAGAGGAAAAAACAGTGCCGTTTTTCGGAGAGGCACGCCGGAATTCCGGATTTCTTATGAAACGTTTTATGGAGAATGCTATGAACAGGACGAATCCTACCCCTACTATGAAAGATGTGGCCGCGGAAGCGGGCGTGGCCCTGGGCACGGTGTCGAAGGTGGTCAACGGGCTGCCCGTGGGCGAATCCTACCGCGTCCGCGTGGAAGAGGCCATAAAGAAGCTGAACTACCAGGTCAACAGCTACGCCCAGGGCCTGAAGCTGAACAAGACCCGCACGGTGGCCCTGCTGATACCCAATACCACGGAGCCCTTCTACGGCTCTTTGGTGCACCACATCAACATCTCCCTGCTGAAGCGCCAGTACCGGATGCTGCTGTGCTGCACCGACCTCCACGGGGGGCTGGAGCAGGAGTATGTGAACATGGTGCAGCAGAACAAGGTGGACGGCATCATCGGCCTGACCTACGACCCGAACCTGAAGGTGGACGCGGGCACGCCCTATGTGTCCATCGACCGCTCCGCAGGGCCGGGCGTCCCCTGCGTGGCCAGCGACAACTTCGCCGGGGGGCAGCTGGCAGCGGAGAAGCTGGCGGACTTAGGGTGCCGGAAGGTGGCTTTCCTGCGGACGGGCTCCTCCCTGGCCAATGAGCCCAACAAGCGCAAGGCCGGGTTCGAGAACGGGTGCCTTTCCAGGAAGCTTTCCTATGAGATGAAGATCATAAGCGACGGGGAGCCCTACGAGGAGTTCGACAGGTTCCTGATCTCCCATATGCGGGACGGAAAGCTGGAATTCGACGGGCTTTTCTGCGTGACGGACAGCCTGGCCTATTACGTCCTGAAGGTGCTGCGCAGGCTGGGGCTGCGGGTGCCGGAAGACGTGCAGGTAATCGGCTTTGACGGGATTCGGCATCTGGGGTTCCATGATTATGTGTGCTCCACCATCGTGCAGCCTGTGGAGGAAATCGCGGAGATGTGCGTGACGCTGCTTTTGCAGGAGAACATGCCGGTGAAGCCTCCTTTGGTGTGCCTGCCGGTGGCCTACGCTTATGGGGGCACCACGGCCGAGGGCAGGGAAGGGGACGCTCCCCTTTCACGGCAGTAGTCCTTTTCGGAACAGGAGCCGCAAGTCATAGGTGGACAGTCCCTTGCCTCCTGGCGGAAACGGCTTCCTCAGGACCATACATCACTGTCCCAGCGCCTGCACCCCAGATACCGCGGAATCCCTTCTCGGATCAATTCGGATATCCTCCCATTGATCTGCACCGGGAAAAACATCAGCCCATCCGCCTCCCGCACAGGCACCCACAGACTCTCCTCCTGCTGAAAGTCTGCCTCCGTAGGCTTCTCGCGCCTTTCCCCGGTGAGTTCCGCCAGAAAGATATGGACCGCCCTGTGGGCATATTCCCTGTAAGCCTCCATGGCAGGATCCTGCAGCATATAATCGTTGATCTCCTCCGCCAGGGCCACGAAGCGCAGCACCCGCACGTGATATCCCGTCTCCTCCAGCACCTCCCGCACCAGCGCCTCCTCCATGGTCTCGAAATCATGCTGCCCTCCGCCGGGCAGGTCATAATATATACTGCTTAACGATTTCACTTGCCGTGAAACCAGACTGCATAACGCTGACTGGTTCAATCGCATAATTGCATTAGGCAGTATTCAGCGTTATGCAGTATACATCGCCTTTCCGGGATACGCACCGGTTCACCAGAATCCGGTCCTCCGACACCAGCAAAGCCTTGGACGAATTCCTTATCGCCATATTGGTCGCCTGCCTTTCCAGATGTTTTCTTTTGTTTCCTTACGACATTTACATTTCATTGTGAACAGCAGCCTCCCCTTCTCCTGGCGCTCCGAAATCATCAACAGATGCGGGTAACATAGGCCTCCTAAGATATCCTTATAATCGCAAGCTCCTCTGGCATCAGATTTTCATCTATCCCTACCTCAATCCCCTCGTCTTCTATTTTTGTCTTCAAATACGGAATCAAATCCCTGCAGTTCTTTATCACCTGTACCATCGGCTAATCCTCCGTATTCAGCTTTTCGATTATTTCTTCACGCTCCTCATACAACTCTTCGCTTACATCCACAAAATTCTCATCATCAGCGCCCAGCTCATCTATGTTTACATGTTTTGAGACACTCCCCCCAGCCCTGTCCTCCAGGACGATAGGATCATATAAATGGTAGTCCAGCTTCTTTGCCAAAATCAGGTTGTTAATCTTGTTGAACACATAATTGCTGTGCGATGACATGACTAATTTGACATCTGCCCCAATCATTCTGGTAAATATCTCAATCAGCGCGACCTGGTTATTGGGATGGAGATGTGCCTCTGGCTCCTCAATGAATAAAATGGATTTTGCTTTTGTGTTTCCCGTATGTTTGGATTGTCACAATATGATGCAGCACTAAAGCTGATAGAG
>CAMTBF010000409.1 GCA_947068385.1 uncultured Lachnospiraceae bacterium | reverse complement strand
CGCCTCTGAAATCCAGCCACATCCTGTGGATCAACCTGATTACGGATTCCCTGCCCGCCTTGGCGCTGGGCGTGGATAAGAACGATGGAAGAAGCCTGATGCGCCAGCGCCCCAGGAAAGCCCAGGAGAGCCTGTTCGCCAGGGGCGGGCTGTTGTGCACCTGCTTTTATGGCGCTCTGATCGGGACAGTGAGCCTGACGGCCTTTTTGATGCTGCCCTGCGCTTTGCTGCGGGTGAACGGCATGGCGGTGAGCCCGGGGAACCTGGCGGAGGTTCTGGGAAACGGCTCCGTGCTGGCCAAGGCCCAGACCTACGCCTTCACGGTGCTTGGCATGTCCCAGCTCTTCCACGCGGTGGGCATGCGGGACACCAACCGCTCGGTGTTTCGCATGAACCACCTGGAGAACAAGCTGATGATTCTGGCCTGTCTGGTGGGATTTGCGCTGCAGTTCGCGGTGACGGAAGTCCCCTTCCTGATCCAGGCCTTCGGCACCTCTTCCCTGTCCGGCAGGGAGTGGCTGCGGCTCGCCGTCCTGGCCGCCGCGCCCATGTTCGCCCACGAGGTGATAGCGATTGGATTTCTGGGGAAGAGACGAGAGAGATAGCTTTTGGAAGATTCTGCAAAAATCTTGAAAACGTGCAATAATAGGGTTATAAAAATCTTGATTTCGTGCATATATGGAGAAGGACAGGATGAGACGAAAGATTACGGATAAGCTTGCGGCATGGAAAAGGGACGGGGCAGGGAAGACGGCGCTGCCTTGAAGAATCAGGGAGCCGCTGGAGCCTGTCCCCAGCGGTTCCCTGATTCCAGCCTGTCCTCTGTTTATGCCTCCAGGCTTTTTATGGCCCCGCTCTAGGAAAACAGTTCCCTGACCTTTTCATAATTCTGTGCGGTCATAAGCGCTGACAGCTCACAGTTCTTGAATCTCACCACATAAGTCCACCTCCCATAGGGCTCGATCCGGGTAATCCTGGACAGATTGACGATGTAGGATTTATGGCACCGTAAGAATCTGTCCCCGTCCAGCTTTGCCTCCATGTCGGACAGGGAGAGGGAGGTCCGGTACTGTTCCCCTGCCGTCACGATGTTCGTGTTCCCCTCCAATCGCTCTACGAACAAGATTTCCTCCGCGTCCACCAGATAGGTCTGTTCCTTCCCTTTGATCAAAAGCTTCCCCCGGTAGCGCTCCGACCGGGATATCTTATCCGGAAGGCCAGGGTCCCCCTCTCCCCGGCCCTCGGTCAGACCTGCTTTCCCGCCTTCGGCAAATGTATTCCGGATGCGGTCCAGAGTCCGCACCATTCTTTCCATGTTAAAGGGCTTCACCAGGTAATCGAAGGCATAGATCTCAAAGGCATTGGCCATATACTCGCTGTGGGCCGTGGCAAAGATCACCTTCAGCTTCGGATCCAGCTCTGTCAGCACCCTGGCACAGTTAAGCCCGTCCTCGCCGTTTAGGTCGATGTCCACAAATGCCACATCCGGCCTGTGCCTTGCGAATTCCGCCACCGCCCCGGCAAAGTCCCGGCACTGTGCCACTACCTGATAGTCCGGCTGCTTCTCCACCATCTTGCGGAGGATTTTCAGGATTTCGGGTTCGTCATCTATCAGCATTACCTTGATCATCGCTTAAGCTTCCCTCTTGCTCTCCGCATAGGCGTTTGCGCCCGTGCCGATGTTCTTCTTCATTTCCGTGTCCGCCAGGACATTCTGCAGCTTGTAATAGTCCAGCACCCCGATATGCCCCTCCCTGAGGGCCTGGGCCATGGCCTTGGGGATTTCCGCTTCTGCCTGGACCACTGCCGCCCGCATCTCCTGTTCCAGCGCCACCGCCATGGCGCGGCGCTCCTCCGCCCTGGCCTGGGCGATTTTGTTGTCCGCCTCTGCCTGCAGGCTCTGAAGATGGGCACCGATGTTCCTGCCGATGTCTATATCTGCAATATCGATAGAAATGATTTCATAGGCCGTTCCGGAATCCAGGCCCTTATCCAGCACCAGCTTGGATATCTCATCCGGATTCTCCAGCACTATGCTGTGATTGAGGGCAGACCCCACAGTGGTGACGATGCCCTCGCCAATCCTGGCCAGCACGGTGGATTCCCCCGCGCCGCCGATCAGCCTTCCCAGGTCGGTCCGCACCGTCACCCTGGCCTTGACCATCAGCTCGATGCCGTCCTTTGCCACCGCCGATATCAGGGGAGTCTCGATGACCTTGGGCGTAACGCTCATGGTCACTGCCTCGAACACATCCCGCCCCGCCAGGTCTATGGCGGAGGCCTTCTCAAAGGACAGGTTCATGCCGGCCCGCTGGGCCGCAATCAGCGCGTTCACCACGTTGTCCACATTTCCTCCTGCCAGGTAATGGGCTTCCAATTGATTGACCGCCACCGGTATCCCCGCCTTTGTGGCCTTGATTAGCGGAAAAATGATCTTTTTCGGCACCACCCGGCGCAATTTCATTCCCACCAGGTTGAAGATTCCCACCTTCACATTGGCCGCCACTGCCGATATCCACAATCCCATGGGAATAAAAGTAAAAAACAGTACGACTAGCAAAAAAACGATACAGAGTAAGATAATCCTGACAACCATACAATCAACCCTCCTATTTAGTCCCGCATTGCCCATCCGCCAAAGCGCCTACGCCTTTCCCGTCCTTCCCTCCAGCTCCCTCACGGTCAGCCGATTGGCGTTGATTTTGTGGATCACGATTCTGCTGCCCTTTTTAATGTAAGCGCCCTCTGAAAGGAGATCCAGTTCGATTCCGTCAAAATTTCCTTTTCCCGAAGGATGGAGATCCGTGACGGCCACGCCCTCCCTGCCCAGGAGGTAATTCAGATCGGACGCTTCCAGATAGCTGTCCTCCGGCCGGATTTCCGTGTCCAGGATGATTGGCGATTTGAATTTCCGATGGTGCATCAGCCCTATTATGACCGCCATCAGGATGCCCAATATGACGATCACCACCACCGTCACGAGAATTCCTTCTTCCAAGGTGTCCGTCACCAGGAACACTCCTGCCACCAGACAGACGATTCCCGCCACGCCGGGCAGGCCGAAGCCGGGCACCACCAGCTCGATGCCGATCAGCACGAACCCTACCACCAAAAACGCGATTCCAATCCACACGACAGTCTCCATTTCACTCTACACCTCCTTGTTTTTTCAGTTTTACGGTAAATACCGTTTCCCTATCGTCCGATTCCAGACAGATGCTCCCCCCATTGGCCTTGAGGACGCCGGATACGATAGACAGACCCATTCCGTGCCCCGGCTCCGCTTTTGTGCTGAACCCCGGCCCAAAGATCGCGGCCCGGCTGTCCCTTGGGATGGGCGCTCCGTTATCCGATACGGAGAACAGGTAATGCTCCCTGTCCTCATTGATGTCCAGAATGAGCTTCCGGTCAGCCTCTTTTCCCTCCAGGGCGGTCATGGCATTGTCGATCAGATTGGAGAGCACCTTGCACAGCTCCCAGGGCTCTATCCTCAGATTTTTCAGGTCTGATTTCACCTCCACATAGAAATCGATCCGCTTTGCCTCCGCCTCCCCCATTTTAGCCATCAGCAGCGCGTTCAACGCCGGGACGGATGTGCGGAGCGCTTTTCCCACCTTTATCATATCCTTGTAAATGGATTCCAGATAGCCGCCAAGCTCTTCATATTCCTTTAGCTCCGCCATTCCGTATACCACCTGCATATGGTTGAGGTAATCGTGCCTCTGGCTTCGAAGCCTGTTATTGAGCCTCTGCATCTGGCCGCAGCTCTCTGCCAGGCTGTCATAGCGCCTGCGCAGCTTCCTGTACAGAAGAATCATCCAGAGCAGGCACGACATCAATACCACCACGACCATC
>CAMTBF010000408.1 GCA_947068385.1 uncultured Lachnospiraceae bacterium | reverse complement strand
TGGCCCAGCATTTCGACCTGTGCGAGGACTGCTACGAGGAATGGACGGCCCGGTTTGCGGTGCCGGTGGAGGAGTCCGAAGCGCTGGAGCTTCTGTAGGGAAGGCCAGGCCGCGCAAGACAGGCCGCCTGGCCTGGGCGATGTAAGCCGCGGCCCAGTGAAGCGCGGCTTCGGATATAAGATTGTGAAAGGAGGCCCGCCGACTCCCGGGGAGGGCGGCGGGCCGGAAAAGAAGGAAGTAAGATGCTGGATGTAAGTCTGCTGGGAACAGGAGGGATGATGCCGCTGCCCTATCGGTGGCTCACGTCCCTGATGCTGCGCTACAATGGAAAAAGCATATTGATCGACTGCGGGGAGGGCACGCAGATTGCCATGCGGGAGAAGGGCTGGAGCCCCAACCCCATCGACATCATCTGCTTTACCCATTACCATGCGGACCATATCAGCGGGCTGCCGGGCATGCTCCTGACCATGGGCAACGCGGAGCGCAAGGAGCCGCTCCTGCTCATAGGCCCCAAAGGATTGACCAGAACGGTCAATGCCCTGCGCACCATCGCGCCGGAACTCCCCTTTGAAGTGCGACTGCAGGAAATCACCGAGGAGGAGCAGGAATTCCCCTTCGAGGGCTTCCGGCTGAAGGCCTTTAAAGTGAACCACAGCGTATTATGCTATGGATATACCATGACAGTGGACAGGATCGGGCGCTTCGACAAGGAGCGGGCCCTGGAGCAGGGCATCCCCATGAAGCTCTGGAGCAGGCTGCAGAAGGGCGAGACCCTGGAACAGGATGGAAAAGTCTATACCCCGGATATGGTGCTGGGGGCACCCCGCAGGGGCCTGAAGGTGACCTACTGCACGGACACCAGGCCGGTGGAGGCCATCGCCGCAAACGGCGCCGGATCCGACCTGATGATTCTGGAGGGGATGTACGGCGAGCCGGAGAAGCTGGCCAAGGCCAGGGAGAACAGGCATATGACCATGTACGAGGCCGCCAGGATAGCGAAAGCGGCGGAGGTCCCGGAGCTGTGGCTCACCCATTACAGCCCCTCCCTGACCCATCCGGAGGACTATCTCAGGGACGTGAGGAAGATCTTCCCGAATACGGTGGCGGCCAGGGACGGCAGGACTGTGGAGCTGAAATTTGACGAGGACTGAGGAAGAATAAGATCCGCATGGCGGAGGGGAGGCAGGGCATGAAGAAAAACGCATCAAAGAACACGACGAAAGTAGCTATCATATTTCTGGTGCTGATCGTGGCAGTGGTGGCCTATTTTGCCTATCTTTCGGGAAGGAACAAAGAGGCTGACGACGAGGCGGCCATGTCGGCGGTGAAGCTTGTGCTGAGCCGCGACCTGGAGAACAATTATCCGCCCACGGTCAAGGAAGTGATGAAGTATTACGTGGACATCCAGAAATGCCTCTATTCCCAGGAATGCGCGGACGAGGAGGTAGAGCAGCTGGGGATGAAGGCCAGGGCCCTTTTCGACGACGAGCTGCTGGCGGCCAACGATGTGACCAATCATCTGCTGGCCCTCAAAGCCGAAATCACCTCCTTCCAGGAGGACAGCAGACAGATCAGCGCGGCTTCCGTGGCCTCCAGCGCCAATGTGGACACCTTTACGGAGGACGGATACGAGTTCGCCAGGATCCACTGCATCTATACCGTCCTGGACGGGGGCAAAAGCAATCTGGTGGACATGGTCTATCTGCTGCGCAGGGACGGGAACAGGCGGTGGAAGATCTACGGCTGGGACCTGGCCCAGAATGTGAACCCGACGGACTGACAGCGATAGACTGCCGGAGCCAAGCTACAGAAAGCGCCGCCGGGGACGGGGATAGCAGCCCCTGTGCGGCAGAATGAGGGAGAAAATTGGAACAGGTTCATGAGGGGGATGTCCTGGTGCTGGCCATCGAGACATCCTGTGACGAGACAGCGGCTTCCGTGGTGAAAAACGGCAGGGAGGTGCTGTCGAATGTTATTTTCACACAGATTGCGCTCCATGCGCAGTACGGCGGCGTGGTGCCGGAGATCGCTTCCAGGAAGCATATCGAGAAGATCAACCAGGTCATAGAGGAGGCCCTTGCCCAGGCTGGTGCGACGTTGGAAGACATCGATGTCGTCGCGGTCACCTACGGCCCCGGGCTGGTGGGGGCGCTGCTGGTGGGCGTATCGGCGGCAAAGGCCATCAGCTTCGCCGCGGGGATTCCGCTGGTCGGCGTCCATCATATCAGCGGCCATATCAGCGCCAACTATATCGAATACAGGGAGCTGGAGCCTCCCTTCATCTGCCTGGTGGCCTCCGGCGGCCACTCCCATCTGGTGGCGGTGAAGGACTACGGTGTCTATGAGATCATCGGCATGACCAGGGACGACGCCGCGGGGGAGGCCTTTGACAAGGTGGCCCGGGCCATCGGGCTGGGATACCCCGGCGGACCCAAAATCGACAAGCTCTCCAGAGAGGGCGATCCGGACGCCATCCCTTTCCCCAGGGCAAAGATAGCGGAGAACGAATACGACTTCAGCTTCAGCGGCCTGAAATCCGCCGTGCTGAACTATCTGAATTCCTGCCAGATGAAAGGGGAGGCGGTGTGCCAGGCGGACGTGGCGGCCTCCTTCCAGAAAGCGGTGATAGACGTGCTGGTGGAGCATTCGCTGCATGCGGTGCGGAAGTTCGGCTACGATAAATTCGCCATCGCAGGGGGCGTGGCCTCGAATTCTTCCCTGCGCGCCGCCTTCGAGGAGGCATGCGGGAGGCGGAATATCCGGTTCTACCGCCCGTCCCCTGTGCTCTGCACGGACAATGCCGCCATGATAGGCGCGGCCGGGTATTACGAGTACATCAAAGGCGTCCGCAGCGGCTACGACCTGAACGCCGTGCCCAACCTGAAGCTCTGAGGCTGGGGGAGACGGGACGCGGACAGACTTTTATTAGGAAGAAGGGCTATGGACAAGAAAAGGTGTACAGGTATCGTGCTGGCGGCTGGCAGCGGTAGACGGATGCACAGCGGCACGGCAAAGCAATTCATGACGCTGGGTGGCAAGCCCCTGCTCTGGCATTCCCTGCAGGTGGTGGAGCAGTCCGCCATAATCGACGACTGCGTGCTGGTAACAGGAGAGAAGGACATCCCCTATGTACGGCAGGATATCCTAGAGCGGTACGGCTTCCGGAAGGTTTCCGCAGTGATAGCAGGCGGGAGGGAACGCTATGAGTCTGTCTGGAACGCCCTCCGGGCCATGGCGGAGGGATGCCTGACGCAGCCGAACGCAGACGGATACGTCTTCATCCACGACGGGGCGCGGCCCTTCCTGACAGAGGCCCTATTGGAGTCCACCTATCAGGCGGCATGCAGATACAGGGCCTGCGTGGCAGCCGTCCCGGTGAAGGATACCATCAAGATCGCGGACAGCCAGGGTTTCGTGGCCCAGACGCCGGACAGGAGCCGCCTCTGGGCCGTGCAGACGCCCCAGGTCTTCGAGACGGCATTGATCACGGAGGCGTACCGGGAGCTCTTCGCCAGGCTGGAGGCGGGGGAGGCCCTGTCGGTGACCGATGACGCCATGGTGGTGGAGGAGATGTCCGGGATACGCGTCAAGCTGGTGGAGGCATCCTACGGGAATATCAAGATAACCACGCCCGAGGATATGAGGACGGCTGAAAGCCTGCTACAGGTGGAGGGCTTCCCTGAAATGAAATGATATTTTTCGGCTTAAAACGGCCCATGGAAAAAAATGAAAAAAAGTGAAAAAAGCTGTTGACAGATTTCAATCTTTTTGGTAGAATAATTTTTGCCGTTGAGAGAGCGGCTCGCTTGGAGAGATATCGAAGTGGTCATAACGAGGCGGTCTTGAAAACCGTTTGTCCGC
>CAMTBF010000407.1 GCA_947068385.1 uncultured Lachnospiraceae bacterium | reverse complement strand
TCAAACAGGAAATATCCGGTAAAGCCCCGCCCGTCCATCAGATATGCAATGGCCCCAAGGACATAGACATAAGGCCCCTTCTGCTCCAGCAGGTCCACATAGGGCACTTTTCCATGAACCATCCCCTTTCCCACCGTATAGAAGCAATTGACATCCGGCCAGTCGTTCAGCGGATATAAGGGCGAAGATTTGCTACATACAGCCAGCAGTCCCAATGCAGTGAAAATGCATATGGCGTACAAGGAGAAATCGTTTTGCTTACTTTTGTTTTTCATTACATCCCCCTTTTATCTGCTTCTTCCCAGTTTTTATTCCTAAAAGTAACTGAAAAAGGCTGTGATGAGATATCATTCCCAGCCGCCAGCCCTTTTTACGTCCATATATCATCAATACTTAAGACAAACCTGATTCTCTCTTTTTTGCCATTGGATTCCGCATAGTTATTCCACACCCCGTATCCCAATCATGGACACCTGATCCAGCCTGAAATACAGAGCCTCCCTGCCATCCAGCGTAATCTGCTCCGCTTCCACCGCTTCCAGCTGGCCGTTCCCGTCCAGGGTCACGACCTGCAGCTTGCGTCCCTGCAGTCCCTCCGGAACAGGGATTTCCATGTCAAGGGCCCGATTTCCCAGCTTCATCAGCGGGATTCCGCTCTCGTCCGTCAGGGTAAGACTATATATAGCCATCCCCTCCGGGATGCCGCTTTGGAGGGCGCGCTGGAATGCGCTCTCCATCCTGCTTACGTCTTCGGGCTGCTCCACAGTCAGGACATAGCTCCTGGCAGCCCCTTCCAAGGTAGCGACTGCCCCTTCCAGCCCCTCCACCGTGACGCCCGGCTCCCCGCCGTCCGCTCCGTCATAGACGCGGTAAGCCTCATTGGCCAGCCTTGTGGCCGAGGGCTCATAGGTATATTCCGCTTCCGCGCCCTCATAGGTGAGCACGGTATTGCCAAAGGCCTGGAGCCCTATCTTCTTCACGGATGCGGGGATGGAGATCTCCGATACCGCGTTCCCCAGGAAAGCCCTGTCCTTGATTTCCTCCACGCTCTTTCCGAGGGCGATCTCTCCCAGGCCGGTACAGCCCTCAAACGCCCCTTCGCCTATCACCAGCAGGCTGTCCGGCAGAGCCACGCGCTCCATCTCCGTGTGGCCGCGGAACGCCTCCCCGGCGATCACGCGCACGCCCTCAGGAACCGCTACCTCCTGCGAATCCCCCCGATAGGCCACCAGGACGCCGCCCGTCACCAGGAAGTCCCCCGCATCGCCGCTCTCCGCCCCATCCTCAGGGCTTCCGCCGGCCAGGAAGCCGTCCACCCACAAGCTGTGCTCAAAGGCCTTCGGCTCCACGCACCTGACGCTGTCCGGCAGCACGACGTCCGCCAGCTGGCCGCAGTGATAGAAAGCGCCATAGCCGATATGCTCCAGCCCCTGGGGCAATCCGATGGACGTCAGGGAGCTCCTGGCAAAAGAGAATTCCCCAATCCGGGAAATCCCGTCCTCCAGCGTCATGTCTCCCAGAGCCGCGGCCCGATAGTACGCCTGATCCGCCACGATGCTGCCATCCACTATCCGGTACTTCGGGATACCCGCAGCTGTCAGCCCCTCACCGGTCTCGTTTCCGTCCGGGCTGCTCGTGCCGCCCACATCGCCGGAATCCGCCGCAGGGACATCCGCAGCCGAACCGCCCGTCCCCTGCCCAGGCCCTCCTCCGAATACACGCAGCATGGCATTGTTCAGCAAGAGCACCGCCCTATTTCCCACTACATGCGTAGCGCCCAGCACCAGGCCTTCCTCTATCGGGGCCTGCGTGGGCACGGGCGTCTCCTCCGGAACCGGCTCGGGGGTAGGCGTACCCACAATCCCCTGTATGACGTCAGAAGGGTCGGACGGCGGCGTCTCCTCATACCCCGGCATCTCCTTCTGGCGCTCATAGAAATCCTGGGCGTACTTCTCCGCCGCGCTTCCGCTCTCATAATGGATCGTCAGCTTCGCGCAGCCGTCAAAGGCAGACTCATGAATGTTCACCGTCTCCGGCGGGATCGTGATGTCCCTCAGATTGGTGCAATCCTTAAAGGCTTCCCTTCCTATGGAAGTCGCCGTGGAGGGGATGGATATCTGCTCCAGGCCCGTGCAGTTGGTGAAGGCATAATCCCCCACCTCGCTCAGGCCTTTTCCCAGGACGACGGTGTCCAGATTGTCGCAGCCCCAGAATGCATAGGCCTCGATCCGCTTCACCGAGTTCGGCAGCACCACCAGCTCGATATTCGTGTCGTCCTCAAAAGCCCCCTGGCCGATGACCTGCACCGTGTCGGGAACGGACACGTTCTTCTCCGTGCCCCGATACCTTACCAGCGTGCTTCCCTCCATTTGAAAACCGGAAGCAGATGTTGACGCATCTGCTTCCGTTCCAGGAACCTGCATGATTATCAGTGCCGCTATTGCCATCAGGGCACCTAAAAGACGCTTTTTCCCTTTCATATGCTTTCCTTTCGACGTTAGTTCCTCGCCCTCACGGCCACCTTCTGCTTCTTTTTGGAGCCGTTCTTGTTGTCCTTCATCATGAACATCACGAAGGACAGGCAGGCCAGGCCGATGGACAGGAACCACTTGGGATGGATGCCGTCCCCTGTGGTCGGCGTGTCATCCGTAATCGTGCCGTCCGACAGGTTCGCAATGTCCACGTAAATCACATACGGTGAAAAATGCTCTGCCGTAAAGGTGATGCAAGGCACTCCGCTGATGGTCGTGAACCTGGGAGTCAGCTTATCCAGCCTGTCGTTCACCACGCCTGCCACCTTGTTGTTGCCCGCGTAGGTGATTAGCGAATCCGGCAGCGGCAGGGTAATGCTCACGGACAGGCCCGTGGTGTCCGTAATCTTCGTATTCCCTGAGGCATCGTAGAGAGAGATGTCCATGGGGAAATATTTGATGTTGTCAAGGCTTCCGTACTCGGCCTGCAGTGCCCGCAGGACCGCTTCCGCCGCGCTGCTGCTCTCCGTTATCTTAACCGTAAAGTTGTCGGAGGAGCCGTTCACCGTCGCGGAGACCACGCCCGTGTTGGACAGGCCGTTCTTGTCGATGACTACAGTGGTGCCTCCAACCGTGCCCGTGGTGCCGTTTGGACGGTTCGTGTTGGTAGTGGAGCCGTTGCCGGAGCCTGTAGTGGTACCTCCGGATGAAGCCCTGTAATTTGCTATGACCGCCACGTCATTGTTCGGCATGGTAAGGATGAACGAGGATAATGTCTTATCCGTCACCACCGTGGATGCCGGGCTTACCGTCCAGCTGGTGAACTGCTGTCCCCTTGCAGGCGCGTCCGCCGTAATGATGATCTGCTCTCCTGCCGCGTAAAGTCCCGAACCGCTTCCGCCGCGCACCTGGAGGGTGTGGCGGACTACATTGTTGCCGCTTCCGGTGTTATTGCCGCTTCCCGTGTTGCCTCCATTGGGCCCCGGGCTTGGACTCGGGCTTGGAGCAGGGCTCGGGCTTGGGCTTGGATTATTGCCGCTTCCCGTATTGCCGCCCTGGTTATTGCCGTCTCCTGACGCAGGCGCGTACCTGGCGTAGAAATCCGTATCCTCCTGAATATTGTTCAGCGGCTTATCCCATTCGGTGAACACATAATCCGTCACAGTAGGTACGGTTATGCTGGGCGCGCTCCCGCCTGCCTTGACAGTAGTGGTATACTGCAGCTCATAGGGGCTGCTGATGCTGCCCTTTCTCACATAGAACCTTACAATGTACTCGCCCTCGTTCCGATATTTGGCTACGGCCGTGTAATCGCCTGTAACCTCCTCCAGATTGCCCTCGCAGTCTATAGAATAAAATGCAGTCCTGGTATTCCTTCTTCGTCTCCATGTACTGC
>CAMTBF010000406.1 GCA_947068385.1 uncultured Lachnospiraceae bacterium | reverse complement strand
GTAGAAATGAGGTATATATGTCAAAGAAAATGCAAACAAACCAAAAGCACATGAAACTGTGCTAGAATCGATACTATGGAAAAAGAGTCATTGAAATTTCAACCGATTGTGAGCACGGCTTTGGTGGCTGTCAACGCCATTGTCTTTGTCGCATGCCATTTTACCGGAGAACTGCTGTATGGCGCGGGCAGGCTGGATGTCTACAGCGTGCTGGTGCGGGGAGAATGGGGCAGGATTTTGTGGTCGATGTTCCTCCACAGCGGGATAGACCATCTGTTCAATAACATGCTGATCCTGTTCTTTCTCGGCGCCATGATCGAGAAGGAAGTAGGCCATGTCAGATACGGCGTATTGTATTTCCTTTCCGGCATCGGCGGGAACCTGCTGTCGCTTGCGTCCAGGGCGGTTCACCGCGACCCGGCAGCCTCCCTGGGGGCCAGCGGAGCAGTGTTCGGACTTGACGGAGTGCTGCTGGCTATGGTATTGTTTTCTGGCAGGAGAATGGAGAACGTGACGCCGGTCAGGGTGCTGTTGATGATAGGGTATTCGCTCTACAGCGGTTTTATGGGACGCAATATCGATAATGTGGCCCATGTGGGCGGCCTGCTCACAGGCTTTGCCGCCGCCAGCGTCATGTGTGTGTTCATGCGCTGGAGACAGAGGCCGGCGGATTGAAATTCATTCCGCGGCATCAGGGGGATTTTACCGAAAACGGATTGTGAGGTGTGGTTGTGAACATTAATATTTATTACGGCGGCAGAGGCATTATTGACGACCCGACTTTGTTCGTCATCAACAAAATGCAGGAGATTTTGGAGGAGCTTCGGGTCAATGTCACGCGCTATAATCTGTATGAGGCCAAGAATGCCATACCCACATTGCCGCAGACGCTGAAGAACGCGGACGGCATCATTCTCGCCACTACGGTGGAGTGGTACGGCATCGGCGGATACATGCAGCAGTTTCTGGACGCCTGTTGGCTGTTCGGGGACAAGGGGAAGATAGCGGAAATCTATATGTGCCCGGTAGTCATGTCCACCACCTACGGAGAGCGTGAAGCGGAGCTCAACCTGTCAACCGCATGGGAGATTTTGGGCGGCCTGCCCTGCAACGGCATCTGCGGCTATATCGAAAATACGGTGACGCTTGAAATGAACGAGCAGTACATTAAAATCATTGAAAAGAAAGCCGAGAATATGTACCGCTCCATCAACCAGCACATAGCCTGCTTCCCGGCCAGCAATCAGGCGGTGAAGCAGAAAATCGCCGTACCCAAGAGCAATAACCTGACGCCCCAGGAGACGGAGCAGCTTTCCCAGTATGTATCTGACGACAGCTATGTACAGCGCCAGAAGCAGGATATTCAGGAATTGACCAGCCTGTTCCGGGATATGCTCAGTGAGGACGAGCAGGACAACGAGGAGGAATACCTGGCGTCCTTGAAGAGGGTCTTCAAGCCCCAGGCGGGATTCCGGGCGGAGTATTCCATTGATATAGAAGAGAAGAAGAAAAAGCTGATCTTGTCCATTGACGGCGCACTGCTGGAGTGCAGCTATGGGGTCTGCGACCGGCCGGATGTGGAGATGCAGCTGGGGAGGGCGGTCATGGAGGATATCGTGAATGGGCGGATGACCTTCCAGAGGGCCTTTATGTCCGGCTCCATGAAGGCGAAAGGGGACTTTAAGCTGTTGCGGTCGCTGGACCAGGTATTCGATTTTGAAGGGAAACCATTGTGATTTCCATAGGGAAAAGATACGGAGAAGAGGAGTTTGGGAGAGATGAAGAAAGACAATTGTATTTTCTGCAAGATTGCCAACGGAGAAATTCCGTCAAAGACCTTATACGAAGACCGGAATTTCCGGGTGATTCTGGATTTGGGGCCGGCCACGAAGGGCCATGCGCTGATTTTGCCCAAGGAGCATGCCGAGAATCTATATGACCTTCCGGAGGAGAGCGCGGCAGAGGCGATGGTCCTGGCCCGGAGGATGGCTGCGACCTTGGTGGAAAAGCTCCACTGCGACGGACTGAACCTGGTGCAGAACAATGGCGATGCGGCAGGCCAGACGGTACAGCATTTCCATCTCCACCTGATCCCCAGATATGTGGGCGACGGCCAGAGCATCAACTGGAAGCCGGGAAGTCCTACCCAGGAGGAGCTGGAAGCCGTCAGGAAGACGATCGTGGAATAGTGCGGCAGACATCAGGAGCCCGTAGCGCTGCGGGAAATGAAGGAGCGGATATGAGAGCATTGAACGTCTCGGAGATTACGGAAAACATAAAGGAAATGTGCATAGAGGCGAACCATTTCCTTTCGGAGGATATGAAGTGCGCCATGCGGACGGCGGCAGGGCAGGAGGCATCCGCGCTGGGGCGGCAGATACTGGGGCAGCTCGAGGAGAACATGCGGATAGCAGGGGAAGACATGATTCCCATCTGCCAGGATACAGGCATGGCTGTGGTATTTATGGAAGTGGGACAGGAAGTGCATTTTGAGGGAGGCGTGCTGGAGGAGGCAGTGAACGAGGGAGTCCGGCAGGGATATAGGGAGGGCTTTCTGCGCAAGTCAGTGGTCAGGGATCCGATTGAGCGGGAGAATACCAAAGACAATACGCCGGCTGTCATACACTATGCCATAGTGCCCGGGGATAAGGTGAAGATCACAGTGGCGCCAAAGGGCTTTGGCAGCGAGAATATGAGCCGTGTGTTCATGCTTAAGCCCGCTGACGGCATCGAGGGGGTCAAGGCTGCCGTGCTGAGGGCCGTGGAGGATGCGGGCCCGAACGCCTGCCCGCCCATGGTGGTGGGGGTGGGCATTGGAGGGACCTTTGAGAAATGCGCCCTGATGGCAAAACGGGCATTGACCCGCCCGGTAAGCGAGCGCTCAAAGATACCATATGTATGCAGGCTGGAGCAGGAACTGCTGGAGAAGATCAACCGCTCCGGCATTGGGCCGGGAGGCCTGGGAGGGACCACCACGGCGCTTGCGGTGAACATCGACACCTATCCCACGCATATAGCGGGGCTCCCTGTGGCAGTGAACATCTGCTGTCATGTAAACCGCCATGCAGTGAGGACGATATAGAGGGGGAATCGGAAATGGAAAGACATATTACAGTACCGTTGTCAGCGGAGACGGCCGCCTCTCTTCGGGCAGGGGATTACATATATCTGACGGGAACCATCTACACGGCCAGGGATGCCGCCCACAAAAGGATGCATGAAGCGCTGGAGCGGGGGGAAGGGCTGCCCCTGGACATAAAGGACAATGTCATCTATTATATGGGCCCCTCCCCGGCAAGGGAAGGAAGGCCAATCGGCTCCGCCGGCCCTACCACAGCCAGCCGTATGGACAAATATGCTCCCGCCCTCCTGGATTTGGGCCTGAAGGGAATGATAGGAAAAGGAAAGCGGCTTCAGACAGTGAAGGATGCCATCGTGCGCAACGGCGCAGTCTATTTTGCGGCGGTGGGCGGAGCGGGCGCGCTGCTCTCCCGCTCCATCGTTGCCTCGGAAGTGATCGCCTATGAAGATTTGGGGACGGAGGCTATCCGAAAGCTGGAGGTGCGGGACTTTCCCGTCATCGTCGTGATGGACGCCGCAGGGAACGATTTGTACGAGACGGCGGCGCAGGAATATCGCCGGGACGAACCGGAAGGCTGAAAAGATAGCGTCAACGGTAAAGCTCAGCGTTCAACAGGATTCAACCTTCGGCGGGAAATTGCCAGAAACATTCAAAAAGTAATTGACAAGTGAAGCGCTTTTATGTATAATAACACTTGTGCCACGCAGAGTGGCAAGAACAGCATATTGGCAGCATCAGTTCGGATTAAGGAGAAATACTCAAGAGGCCGAAGAGGCGCCCCTGCTAAGGGTGTAGGTCGGGCA
>CAMTBF010000405.1 GCA_947068385.1 uncultured Lachnospiraceae bacterium | reverse complement strand
GTGCTGAGCATCCAGAACACCAAGCGGGAGACCCTGAAAAGCGCCGGGAACAGATGGCTTGCGTTCCTCTGTGCCCTGGCCCTCTCAAAGCTGAGCTTCACCATGCTGGGCTACGGCCTGTGGGCCTTTGGCACATACCTCTTCCTCTTCGCCCTACTGTGCATTTGCGCCGGATGGACGGAGGCCATCGCCATGGACTCCGTGCTGGTGACCCATTTCCTGGCGGAGCGGGACATGGGGCTTTCGCTTGTCGCCAATGAAGTGCTGCTGCTTTTGATCGGCACGGGGATGGGGATATTGGTGAACTTGCATCTGCGCAGGAGACAGGGGGAGTTCGAGCGGCTGGCAGAAGCGGCGGACAGGCAGATGAAAGGAATCCTGCACAGGATGTCCCTGTGGCTGCCGGAGGAAGACAAGGCCGCATACGGCCCGGACTGCTTCCCGGAGCTTAAGGAAGCGCTCCATGCGGCCAAAGCCTGCGCCGTATCCGACTATGGCAATACATTGCTTGCGGAGAGCGCCTACGAACTGGACTACATCGCCATGCGGGAGCAGCAGAGCATGGTGCTGCGGGAGATTTACGATAACATCATGCGGATCCGGTATCTGCCGGTACAGGCGGAACAGGTGGCCGGGCTGCTGGGAGAGATTGGAGAGGACTTCCACCGGGACAACACAGTGGAGGGCCTGCTGGAGAAGCTGGAGGCCCTGCTGACCGAAATGAAGAGCCAGCCCCTGCCGGATTCCAGGGAAGAATTCGAAGCCCGCGCCATCCTGTTCTACATCCTGATGCAGGTGCGGCAGTTCCTGGAAATCAAGCGGGGGTTCGTGCAAAGCCTTGGGCCGCGTAGGGCGTGAGACGCCCGGAAGTAAATGTTGCGGGATCCGACATTCTGTGATAAGATAAATGGCAATGAGACAATCAGTTGCTTTACAGTGCAATCATCGAGACGGAGGACTGATATGAGCGATTATATAATCTGTATGGATGCTTCGGGCGACATCGTCCGGGAGACGGCGCAGGAGAACGGCATCGCGTTCGTGCCCATGGAATATTCCCTGGGGGAGGAGATGCGCACCTCCCACGGATGTGAGGACGAGGCGGTGCTGAAGCGGTTCTATGACGGACAGCGGGGCGGCGACCTGACCAGGACGTCCCAGATTTCCCCCTTCATGTATGAAGAATACTTCGCAAAGTTCCTGAAGGAGGGGAAATCGGTCTTGTATTTCTGCCTGTCCAGCGGACTGTCTGCCACCTATGAGGGCTCCATGCTTGCCGCCAGGAACCTGAAGGAAGCGTATCCCGATCAGGAAGTCCTGCCCGTAGACACGCTGGCTGCCACAGGCGGCATGGGCATCCTGGCGGAACAGGCCATTGAGAACAGGAAGAACGGCATGAGCCTGCGGGAGAATTTCGATGCGGTCAGCGCCCTGGTTCCGAAGCTGCGCCACTTCTTCATGGTGCAGGACCTGATGTACTTAAAGCGCGGCGGCAGGGTCAGCGCCGCAACGGCCATCGTGGGCTCCGCCCTGAACATCAAGCCCATTCTGAAGATCGACGAGAACGGCAAGCTGGTGACCATAGACAAAAAGCGGGGCAACAAAGCGGCGATGACAGCCCTGTTCACCTATTTTAAGGAGAACTACAATCCAAAGCTGTGCAGGACGATCTATATCTGCGATGCGGATACGCCAGAGCTGGCCGACGCGCTGGTGGAGAAGGTGAAGGAGGAGGCCCCTGACGCGGTAATCCGCCGCACCATGCTGTCCCCCATCATCGGAGCCCATACAGGGCCGGGAATGCTGTCCATGATCCTGATAGGAAAGTGACGGGCAGAACAAAGCGCCCCAGATGGACGCAGGAAAAGGGATTTACGTAAGAAAGCATGTACGAAAGAGAATAGGCCTGCGGAGGAAAGTCTCATGGAATGCCAGAGAGACTTTTTTTCGTTGACAAAATGACTGTAAATCATTTTGGACTATCCGTCCAATGACGAAAATGCCATTTGATGCTATGATGGATTCAGGAGGGCGGACAAATGGGCAGGAACAGGCCGGAAAGGAGAATGGATGGGATGGAGAAAGAGCATACTGGCAGGCGGCGTATATCCGCACATTGACCTGCAGAGGACGGGCAGGCATCTGGAGGAGCTGATAAGGCAGAGGGGATACACGGTGAAGGACATCCAGCGCCTCCTCCACCTGTCCTGCCCGCAGCCCATATACCGTTGGATACGTGGGCAGATCCTGCCGTCGGTGGATCATCTGTTCATGCTGTCGAAGCTTCTCCAGGTGCATATGGAGGAGCTGCTGATCATGTCCTATGGGATGCGGGAGGAGACAGGGGAGAGGCAGCACCCCGGGTGGAGGCGCATGTTTGCCTACGGCCGTGAATATCTGTGGAGGAAAATGGCGTGGTGCGGGGACGGATATGTTTCATTTTATGATAGATTTCGAGAATACTTGTAGCAAAGGGCTGCAGGGAGCGGAGCACCTGTCTCCCGATGACTGTGTGACCGTCTTCTACAGCAATTCCTGTATGAAGGTGGAGAAGGGGAAGCTGCAGCAGGTCATCGAAGCGGGCAGCGTGCTGGATATCTGCCGCCTGCAGAGGACGGGGAAGAACGCCCTGGACTTCTATATCGCGTCCAGAATCGGGGCGCTGTTCGGCGCGGGATATCAGGGCACGGTGGCCATCGTGAGCAATGACAAGGGATATTCCGCCGTGCAGGATTACTGGGCGAAATGCGCGAAGCCGGCAAGGCGGATCATCCTGCAGCCCAATATCGAGCAGTGCATCGGCGCCTCCGATGAGGACAGCCCAAGGAGGAGGCTGATCCAGGACAGGCTCCAGGAGGTGAACCTGGAGGCGCAGTACAGGCTGTACGGGGAGCACCTCGAGATGCGGCGGGCGCTGGAGGGCTGCTTTGCGGACACGGCCTACCGGGACCTGCTGGGGCAGATCGTCAGCATCGTGGAGCAGCGCAGAGACCATGACCGCAGGGTGCTCTACCTGGACACGATCAAAAGGTTCGGAAGGAAGAAAGGGCTGGAGATATACGCGAAGATAAAGCAGACGATATGAGACGAAAGCGGAAGCAGTGATGGAGCAGGGCCTCGTCGCTGGCAAGGACGGGTACATAAGCGGAAATGGTGATTGCCGAAAGCGGAGGAGGTGTCTATGAGGGACTGGATCGTAATCAACGGAAGGAGAGTCATCTGGGAGGATTTCATAGGGATCCTGGATTATTACAGGTACAAAAGCATCATCCGGGGGAAGGGGCGCGATGTCAGGAACCAGTACAACTACATGATATATGTGATTCAGGAGCTGGCATGCGATTACCATGAGGGCAGCGACTATGTGCTGGACAATGAGGAGGACTTTATCAGGAGGCATTATATGAGGATGCCCAGGGAGCGCAGGCTGCCGGAGGCCCTGGAGGAGCTTTTCAACCAGATGCAGACGCGGCTGCGCATCGATCTGTCGGAGCTGCTGGACGAATGCGTGGAGAACTCCCGGAAGACCTATCAGCATATGCAGGACGCACAGCGGCGGGAGAGCGAGAGGGCCGCGCTGATCCGCTCGCTTCCGGTCAGGCACGCCGACATCTCCAGCAGGGATTCGGGCAGAAAGGTGGACTATCTGATGAGCCTGCAGAAAGCGAAGGTGAGATGCCAGGGCTATGAGGTCAGGCTTCAGGAGATTCAGGCCACGGGCATGTGGTGCGAGCTTCTGGTGCTGAGCCTTTCCACGGATATGATCACATACGGCCTGATGAGGCGGGCAGTGGAGGACGATATCCTGTCAGGGATAGAGATATCAGGGCTGCTGCGGGACCAATGACAGTACGACCATGCTCGGCCTGCATGCGATCAGACAGGCTGAG
>CAMTBF010000404.1 GCA_947068385.1 uncultured Lachnospiraceae bacterium | reverse complement strand
TCATCGGGGAGATAGAGCTGGGCTTCCTGCAGGAGAAGGGCAGGGTGGCCGCCATCACCGGCACCAACGGCAAGACCACCACCACCACGCTGGTGGGGGAGATCATGAAGGCCCACCTGGGCCGGGAGAAGGTGTTCGTGGTGGGCAACATCGGCAACCCCTACACGGCGGAATCCGGGAAGACCACGAAAGAGTCCGTGACCGTGGGGGAGATCAGCTCCTTCCAGCTGGAGACCACCCACCGTTTCCATCCGGCGGTATCGGCCATCCTGAACATCACGCCGGACCACCTGAACCGCCACCACACCATGGAGGCCTATGTGGCGGCCAAGGAGCACATCGCCGCCATGCAGACGAAGGACGACATATGCGTCCTGAACTATGAGAACGCGTACACCAGGCGCTTCGGGGACAGATGCCCGGCCAGGGTGGTCTGGTTCTCCTCCGCCCGGGAGCTGGAGGACGGCTATTACCTGAAGGGGGATAAGGTCTTCCGGGCCCAGTCCGGCCAGGGGCAGGAGCTGCTGGACATCCACCGGGACATGCGGCTGGTGGGCCTGTGCAATGTGGAGAACGTCATGGCGGCCATCGCCATCGCCGAAGGCATGGGGGTGCCCATGGAGACGATCCTGGACACCGTCCGGGAATTCCGGGCCGTGGAGCACCGCATCGAGTTCGTGGCCACCAAGGCCGGAGTGGACTATTACAACGATTCCAAGGGGACCAATCCCGATGCCGCCATCCAGGGCATCCGGGCCATGCATAAGCCCACGATCCTGATCGGGGGCGGATACGATAAGGGAAGCGGGTATGACGAATGGATCGAGAGCTTTGAGGGCAAGGTGAAATGTCTGGTGCTGATCGGCCAGACAAGGGAAATGATTGCGGAATGCGCCAGAAGGCACGGATTCGAGAACATCCGTTTCGCGGACACCTTCCAGGAATGCCTGGAGCTGTGCACGGAGCTTGCCCAGAGCGGAGACGCGGTGCTTCTGTCGCCGGCCTGCGCCAGCTGGGGGATGTTCCCGAACTATGAGGAGCGGGGGCGGCTTTTCAAGGAATACGTGAATCGGCTATAGAGAGGGATGTGGATGATGGCGCAGGCGAAAACGAGACGGAAGAGAAAGGAACAGTCGGAATACTTCTTTGACTACAGCTTACTGTTCATCGTGCTGTTCCTGCTGGGCTTCGGGCTGGTGATGATCTACTCGGCCAGCTCCTATGAGGCGTTCCAGAGCTATGAGGACACTACATATTATATGAAGAAACAGCTCATCGCCATCGTCATCGGCATGGTGCTGATGATCATCGTGGCGAACATCCCCTACCATTTCTGGGAGCGGTTCGCGCTGCTTGGATATGTGGTGGCCATGGCGCTGGTGCCTCTGGTGAAGGTCCCGGGCCTGGGCGTGGAGTCACACGGGGCCTACCGATGGATCAAGATTCCCGGCATCGGCCTGAACCTGCAGCCCGCGGAGGTGGGGAAGCTGTGCCTGATTCTCTTCCTGGCGGTGATGGTGTGCAAGATGGGGAAGAGCGTGCGCACCATGAAGGGGTTCGCCATCATGATCCTCCTGCCCATGCCCGTGGTGCTGGAGGTCTACCTGATCACCAGGAACCTAAGCTCTGCCATCATCATCATGGGGATTTCCGTGCTGATGGTGTTCGTGGCCAGCCCGGACTATAAGAAATTCGTCATCATGGGCGTCATGGTGGTGGCCGCGGCGGTGCTGGTGGTGTTCCTGGCCGTGTCCTCCACCCAGAACGCGGCGGAGGGGGAGGAGGTGAACTTCCGTTTCGGAAGGATCGCCACCTGGCTGAACCCGGAGAGCGACGCCACGGGCACGGGCTTCCAGACCCTGCAGGGCCTGTACGCCATCGGCAGCGGCGGCGTCTGGGGCAAGGGGCTGGGGCAGAGCATGCAGAAGCTGAACTTCCTGCCCGAGGCCCAGAACGACATGATCTTCTCCATCATCTGCGAGGAGCTTGGCCTGTTCGGGGCCGTGGCCGTCATCATCATGTTCATCATGCTGCTGTGGCGGATGATGGTGATCGCAAACAACGCCCCAGACCTGTTCGGGGCCATGCTGGTGGTGGGGGTCATGGGGCATATCGCCATCCAGGCCATCCTGAACATCGCCGTGGTGACCAACAGCATCCCCAATACCGGGATCTCCCTTCCCTTCATCAGCTACGGGGGCTCCTCGGTGATGTTCCTGCTGATAGAGATCGGGCTGGTCCTAAGCGTGGCCAGGCGGATACAGCTGAAGGAACTGTAACATTTTCCGGCTTTCCCTCATAGGATAGAATATTCAATAAAAGAAACCGGATGGTGCTCAATGGATTCTATTCGTATTCAGGGCGGCATGGCCCTGCAGGGAAAGGTTCGTGTACAAGGTTCTAAAAATGCTTCGCTGCCCATTCTGGCGGCTACGCTGCTTGTGAGGGAGGAGTCTTTCATCAGGAACTGTCCCAGGATAGCGGACGTCTATTCCATGGTCAGCCTGCTGAAGAGCCTGGGCTGCGGCGTCCACTGGCAGGAGACAGGCATTGCGGTGGATTCGTCCCAGGTGTGCAGATGCCAGATGCCCCGGGAGGCGGTGCGGGGCATGCGCTCCTCGCTCTGCCTGCTGGGGGCGCTGATCGGGAGATGCAGCGAGGTGGCCATGGAGCATCCGGGGGGATGCGTCATCGGCGAACGCCCCATCGACATGCATCTGTCCGCGTTGGAGCAGATGGGCGTGGAGTTCGTGGAGGAAGAGGGCAGCATCAGGGCGTTTTCTGACAGGCTCCACGGGGCGGCTATCAGCCTGCCGTTCCCTTCTGTGGGGGCTACCGAGAACATCGTCCTGGCAGGGGTGATGGCAGAGGGGGACACGGTGCTGGAGGGCGCGGCCCGGGAGCCGGAGGTGTCCACCTTATGCGCGTTCCTGCAGCAGTGCGGCGCATGGATCGAGGGAATCGGGAGCGGCAGGCTCGTGATCCACGGCGGCAGGCGGCTGTACGGGACGGACTTCACCGTGCCGGCGGACAGGATCGTGGCCGGGACCTATCTGCTCAGCTGCATCGGGACCGGGGGGAGCGTGCTCCTGGAGCAGGCCCCGGAGGAGGAGATGCAGTCGGTGCTGGAGACCGCGGCGCGGATGGGCGCGCGGGTTTGCACCTCGAAAGAGGGGATCTATGTACAGGCCCCCGGCAGGCCCACGGCCATAGAGCTGGTCACGGCCCCCTACCCCGGCTTCCCCACGGACCTCCAGTCGGTGGTGCTGGCGGTGGAGACCAGGGGGCGGGGCACGAGCCGTATCCGGGAGACGATTTTCGAGAATCGCTTCCGGATCGTGGAGGAGCTGCGGAAGATGGGGGCTTCGGTGGAGCTGTGCGGCCCCCGGGAGGCGTCCGTGAAGGGCGTGGAGGCGCTGCGGGGCGCGTCCCTGGAGGCCAAGGAGCTGCGGGGCGGGGCTGCCCTGGTGGCGGCCGGGCTCATGGCCGAGGGCGAGACCTTTGTGGAGGGATGTGCCTATATCTATCGCGGATATGAGAACATAGGCAGGGATTTCAGAGAATTAGGAGCGCGAGTGGCAAGTGTTTAGGAAAAGCAGAGTGGGCATCTTCATCTTGCTGGCCATATTGTTCCTGGCCGTAGCCGGGGCGGTGGGCTATGTGGAAAGGACGTATACTGTCCAGACGGTATACGTGGAGGGGAATGTCCATTATACGGAGGAAGAAATCAAGGCGATCGTCATGAGCGGGCCTTTGGGGGACAATTCCCTCTATCTCTCCCTGAAGTATAAGAACAAGGGGATAGAGGGGATTCCCTTCGTTGATGTGGTGGATGTGGATATCCTCTCCCCGGACACGGTGAAGATCATCGTGTACGAGAAGTCAGATCGG
>CAMTBF010000403.1 GCA_947068385.1 uncultured Lachnospiraceae bacterium | reverse complement strand
GAGGTGTCCCTGTCCATGCTCTGCTTCAAGTATGACGCCTGGCTGAAGGTGGACAGAGAGCGGTATGCCCCTGTGATTCTGGAGGATATCCGGCGCATCTATGCCCCCATGGTGGAGTACGGCGGCAACACGGTCTGGGAGACGGAGGCCGGGGCCAGCGACTTCGACAACGCGGGAAGCCTCTGCCACGGCTGGAGCGCCATGCCGGTTTATTATTACCATATATTGCTGGGGCAGGCCGACAGTCCGGGGCAATCCGATAAGGCGACTGGACTATAACCCCGTTTATAGTGCGGAATTTCCCATTGAAAAGCTCTGCCCGGATATTTATACTAAAACTGGATAGAGGGTTCGCGGAGCGGTTCCCGGATTCTGGCGGGGCCGCGTCCGTTTTGGAAGAAAGGAAAATGGGCGATGGCAGAGATGGATTACAGGAGGGAAATAAACGAGGCGATGTATGCGGGCCAGGAGGCGCTGCGCTGTCTGGAGCAGGCGAAGGACTGCCTGAGCAGCGCCGGGAACTGGGGCATCGTGGACATGCTGGGCGGCGGGATGCTCACCACCTTCATCAAGCGTTCCAAAATGAAGGACGCGGACGCGCTGGTGCAGCAGGCCCGTGCCGCCCTGAAGCGGTTCCAGAGGGAGCTGATGGACGTGGACAGCATACCGGAGTTCCATATCCAGACGGGGGATTTCCTGTCCTTCGCGGATTATTTCTTCGACGGGTTCGTGGCGGATATGCTGGTACAGTCCAAGATAAACGATGCCAAGCGGCAGGTGGAGGATGCCATACAGAAGGTGAACTACATCTTAGGGCAGCTGCGGTGGCTGTAGCAACTGTCGGCAATGCTGCCTGGGCGGCAGGTTCATAAAAAGGGGCCCTCAAAAGCGGAAAGGATGCTTTTGGGGGCCTTTTGGCCGGGACAGATTGTCATGGCCTGTGTCTGCCGGGGGCTTACAGCTTTAGCTCCCCAAAGTCTATCCACAGGCCGTCATAGAGATTGGCCTTTATCTTGTCACGGAAGGTGTACGAGGTGGCTTTAAACTGGGCCTATGGCAAAGCAGAAATGAAAATAAATTTTCCCGGTAAACTTTTTCGCAAGTATGCCGAAATAAAGAGCATAAGGACAGGTAGCATGCTATGGACAGCAGACAGAGGTGGAGACACTGGTTTGCTGTCCTTTTTGATTTCCTGGTCTGCACCGCGGCGTCCGGACGGGTACGGGGAAGGGCCCGCAACGATTCGTGACATTACAGGCCGCAATTTGTTACATTATCCAAAGGTGGCATGGACGGCCTGTCGAAATAAAAAAGGAAGCGCGGCCCCGGGGCCGGAGCAGGAATCCCGGGGACGCGCCAGACTATGAGGTGGGGCATGAGGGTCGCGATATGTGATGATGACAGGGAGGGCTGTGCCAGGCTGCGCAGCCTGATAAAGAAGCAGGAACCGGACTGCGAGGTGGCGTGCTTCGATACGGGGAAGCGCTTTCTGGAGGCTAAGGGGCACTTTGACATATTGCTTCTGGATATCCAGATGGAGGAGATGAGCGGGATAGAGGTGGCCAGGATCCTGCGCATCAACCAGGAGAAGACCATCCTGATATTTGTGACGGCCCTGAAGGAATACGCGGCGGAGGCCTTTGAGGTATCGGCATTCTCCTATCTGCTCAAGCCCGTGGAGCCGGAGAAGTTCTGCAGGGTATTCGAGAGCGCCTGCCGGGAAGTCCGGAAAAACGAGAGCGCAGGCGGGAACCAGCTTTTCTTCCAGACCAGGGCCAGAAGCTATGTGGTGCAGAAGAAGGAGATTCTGTATGTGGAGAGCCATAAGCGGAAGGTGGAGATTCACACCCTGGGCGAGAACATCACGATCTATGCCACCATGAAGAGCATGGAGGAGCTGCTGGGAGACGGGTTCTTCCGCTGCCACAGAGGCTATCTGGTGAACATGGCCTATGTGGCGGAATACGGGACAGGAGCCGTGCGGCTGAAGAACGGAGAGAATGTGTACCTGGCCAGGGAGAAGTATTCGGAATTCAGCAGGGCCTACGCAAGGTATCTCCAGGCCGGCTAGAGCCGGGGGAGAGAGCGCAGGCAGGAGAGCAGGGCTGGAATCCCGCTGGAGATCCTGCCGGAAATCCCACCGGGTGGGGACGGATGAGACTGACATGACGGAATTTTGACAATAAAAGAATATGACAGAAATGAGGGATGAAGCATGAGAATCAGAACAGGAATCAGAAGGACTACCACGCAGATGCTGAACCACAGCAGGAGAAAGACGAGCCTGTCGGCATCCAGGCGCAGCTCCCTGCTGAGCGCGGCCCGGTATAATTCGGGGCTCCAGAACAGCAGGCTGGGCATGATGATGAACGCCAACAGCGTCCAGAGCGCAAGGCTGCTTCGGAGCAATTACGAGAAGCTGGAGAAGTCCGCCACCTCCCTGGAGGAGCAGACCAAGCTCCTGGCGGAGAAGGCGGATGTGGGCGGCAAGGACCTGACCGGCACGGCGGCCAATGTGGTGCAGCATTTCAACGATACCATGAGCGGACTCCAGAAGTCCTCCGGCATCCTGAACGATTATTATCGCCAGACCATGAAGGAGATCGCCACCTCCAACAAGGATAAGCTGGAGGAGATCGGCATCACGGTGAGGACGGACGGCACCCTTTCCCTGAACAAGGATAAGCTGGCGGAGGCGGACGCGGAGAAGGTCAAGGCAGCCCTGGGCGCTTCCGGGGACTTCGCAAAGCGCATGCAGGCCGTGGCTTCCAGGGCAGCCGACAACGCAGCCGCCAGCGCGGCAAGCGCCGCCAGCCAGTATACCTCCAGCGGCGCCCTGGCCAATTCCTATCTGAGCCGCTACAATTTCCGCGGATAGCGTGATTGCGGTATGGCCGGAAGCGTGGTTGGAGTAAGTGGGGCTGTCCGGGAGGCAGCCCGGAAGGGGAGAATGTTATGAGAATTGGGACAGGTTATACAGGGACGGATGTCCTGCCGGCGAAGCGGTCTAAGGAAGTGTCGGGGAAGCGTTTCGCGGAGCTTGGGTTTCCGGGAGGGGTATCCGACAACACCGGGTGGGCCACGGCCCAAAGGCATCTGCCGGTGCCCGAGGATCCGGAGGACGAGGACGGGGCGGAGGGCGCCGGGGGAGCCAAGGGGCCCCGGTCGGAGGCGGAGAAGATATACCAGGCCGCCGTTGCAGGCAAGCCCAACCCCATAGGGAGCATGCGGGAGCGCGCCAAGGTGCCTTACGGGCATCTGGCCAAGGACGGCGTGATTGAATACAACGGCGTCGTATTCGTCTGCGACGAAAAGACCAACAGCATCTGCCTGGGGGACATGACGGACAAAAAGAACGTGCTGAACATCCCCCTGTCCGGCGGAGGGCATCTGAAGGTGAACCGGAACAGCATCGGGCTCCTCTCCAAGGCGGCGGGCATGTTCTCGCCGGAGGATCTGAACCTGATTATGCGGGCCATCGCCGAGGACACCAAGATTCAGTCCGTGAAGAAGGAAATCGAGGACGAGGAGGCCAGCGTAGGGAACCAGCTGCGGGGCGACGAGGCCGCCCAGGCCGACGAGTCCGCGGACGAGGATGGGCAGGAAGGCTGAGAAAGGCCGTCAAACAGGCGTTTGTGGAATTTTCATAAATAGGCGATAAAAAAGTCATCGTAGGGAGGCCGCTCGATATCGATTCCGCTGTCGGCCTCCTGTCTGGAAGCATAAGCATCGAAAGAGGAGGCCTGCCGGAACTCGCTGGGACTGCAGCCTACCTTTTCTTTAAAAATCCTGGAAAAATACAAAGGATCCTTAAAACCGCACTGGTAAGAAATCTCCGTGATGCTCCGATTGGTCTTTAGGAGCTTGTTCTTAGCGGCCTCTATGCGGTAGGAGGAGAGA
>CAMTBF010000402.1 GCA_947068385.1 uncultured Lachnospiraceae bacterium | reverse complement strand
CGGGACATCGACAGGCAGCACAACAAGGCGGAGTACGGCATCTTCATCGGCGAGGCCGACGCCCGGGGCAGGGGCATCGGCACGGCGGCGGCCAGGCTGATGCTGCGGTACTGCTTCGAGGAGGAGGGGCTCCACCGGATCTATCTGCGGGCCCTGGCGGGGAACGGGCAGGCCATCCGCAGCTATGAGAAGGCCGGGTTCGTGAAGGAGGCCGTTCTGCGGGACGACGTGCGCATCGACGGGGAATATCGTGACATCGTCTGGATGGCGGCGCTGAACCCGGCGTGAATGGCGCGTTTCTGGCACCGGTCGTATGTGCCGACTGCATCGGCATGGGAGTAAGTGGGAAGGGAACAGGAGGCGTAGAGGCCCGGATGAAAGAGAATCGATGGAAATCATGGTGGGAGCGGGAGCGGGGGACATGCCTGCGGGCAGCGGTCCTGGCCTGCCTGCCTGTCATTGCATGCCTGGTCTGCTGCGACGCCAGGGGACAGGGCATCGGCCAGATTTATCTGCCGTCCTCGGAGCGCAATGACGAGCTGATCTATTATAAGCAGGTGGAGGCGATTCTGGAGTACGGCTATCCCAGGGGGTATTTCGGCTTTAATGAGAGCCATGCCCTGAAGCTGTCCTTCGCGTCCTGGAGTCCGGCGCTGATGCTGCCCTGGGTGCTCTGGGGGCTTTTGTTCGGCTGGAACCTGCTGTCGCCTGTGCTGTGCAACATAGCCCTGCTCACCGGGGCCATGCTGCTGTTCGGGCTGCTGGCGAAGCCGGACTGGAAGCAGACGGGCGTCATCGGCCTGCTGTTCTTCCTATATATGCCCTTTTCCTGGTACATGCTCTGCGCCATGCCGGAGAGCGGCTGCATGAGCCTGCTGATCGTGTTCTATGGGGCCGCGGCGGGGTGGCTCCGGCGGAAAGGGAAGGGGAAGGGACTGCTGGCCGTCATGTTCGCGCTGGCGGGGCTGCTCACCCTGATGCGGCCCTACTTCCTGCTGTTCTTGCTCCTTCCGGCCTATTTCTGGATCTTCCGGGGGGCGTCGGCTTCCGGCGGAGAGGGGGGAGGCGGCAGGGAGTCAGCCTGCGGCGGGACGGCTGGAAAGGGCCGGATCCGGTGGGGAGCGGTGCTGGGCACGGCGGCGGTCTTCGCGGCGGTGCTTTCGGCCTACGCCTGGATCAGCCATTTCCTGGCGGCGGCGTATTTCAGGCCCCTCTATAAGACGGATCTGTTCACCGCCTTTTTCCACAAGGGGCTGGGCGGCGGGCTGAAGAACCTGTTCGGCTCCCTGTATTATTCCGGGCGGGAATTCGTAAACTATATGAAGCAGGGGATGATCAGCGGGCTTCCCGGCGGCGGCATCTTCTGCTGCTATGTGGTCATGCTCCTGGTGCTCCTGTGGCAGAGCATGGGGGATGCCCTGGCCCTGCGCAGGATGCGCTCCGGGCAGGAGCGCGGCAGCCGGGAGAGCGGTGGCCGGAAGGGCAGCAGGCAGGAGGGCTACAGGGAGCTGCAGGGGCAGTTGGTCCTGGAGTGCCACCTGGCATTCTCCTTCCTGGCCATGCTGCTGGCAACATTGCTCCTCATGAGCAATTTCTACGACGGCTGCAAGCACCTTCTCACCTTCCTGGCTGCGGGCATATTCGTGATCGCCAGGATGCGGACGGTGTACTGGAAGAAGGCCATCCTGACCGGCGTGGCATTCGCCTACTTCTTTTTCTATCACGGGGCCGCCTTCGAGGCCTACGGGCCCGACTTCTTCCAGGAGGCGGTGGCGGAGCGCCTGGACAGCTTCTCGGCGGAGGTGGAGAGGGAGCTGGCGCTGACCGGGGACGGCGGGCCCAATTATGACAATACCGTCATATGGGTGCTGTCGGAGGAGCTGCCGGAGGGGATGGCGTACACAGGCTGGCAGTATCTGTATGCCCTGCCGGCGGGCTTCGGGATCAACTGCTGTACGGCGGAGCATGTCATGGAAAACTTTGGCTCCCTGCGCAGCAGATACCTGTGCGCGGTGCCGGGAGGGCCTGTGGAAGAGGCCTGCCGGCAGAGGAAATACGAAAGAATCGCCGGGAACGAATACGCAGTGCTTTATCGAAGATATTGAGCCGGACGGCCCGCCCCCGGAAGGGACAGGCCGCGGAAAGTAAGGAGTGGACAGGACAGATGAAGAAGATCAGCTTTGTGATACCCTGCTATCGCTCGGAGCACACGCTCCCCCACGTGATAGCGGAGATCGAGGAGAAAATGAAGACCATGGAGCAGTACCAGTACGATGTCTTCCTGGTGAACGACTGCTCCCCCGACGGCACGCTGGAGACCATCCGGGGGCTTTGCGCCTCCCATGACAATATCCGGGGCATCGATTTCGCGAAGAACTTCGGCCAGCACGCGGCGCTGATGGCGGGGCTGCGCCATTCGGACGGGGATTACGTGGTGTGCCTGGACGATGACGGGCAGACCCCGGCCGATCAGGTGGACAGGCTCATAGGCAAGCTGGAGGAGGGGTACGACGCCGTGTACGCCAGATATGACCACAAGCAGCACTCCGCCTTCCGGAACCTGGGCAGCAAGGTCAACGAGCGGATGACCCGCTCCATGCTGGGGAAGCCTGCGGAGCTGTACATCTCCAGCTATTTCGCGGCCAAGCGCTTCGTGGTGGAGGACATGGTCCGCTATGAGAACTCCTATCCCTACATCATCGGGCTGGTGCTGCGGGCCACCAGGAACATCGCCAATGTGTCCGTGGACCACAGGGAGCGGGAGGAGGGGGCCTCCGGGTACACCTTCAAGAAGCTCTTCGCGCTGTGGTTCAACGGCTTTACGGCCTTCTCGGTGAAGCCCCTGCGGATCGCCACCGCCGTGGGAGCGGTCAGCGCGGCTGCGGGCTTCCTCTACGGCTTCTACACGATCCTCAAGCGGCTGGTGAACCCTGCCGTGCCCGTGGGCTTCAGCTCCCTGATGTCCGCCATCGTGTTCTTCGGGGGCATGATCATGCTGATGCTGGGGCTGATCGGGGAGTATGTGGGGCGGGTCTACATCAGCCTGAACAATTCGCCCCAGTATGTCATCCGGGAAAGAATCAACATGGACGAATGATGGAGGGCGGCTGTATGGAGAGGTTTCTGGACTGGTGGAAAAAGGGGGACAGGCGCGCCACATTGACAAAAGCGCTGCTGCTGGCCTTGGTGCCCCTGCTGTGCTGCGTGTTCTACTGCGCGGCCCAGGGGCGCTGGATCTGGGAGGTGTACCTGCCCTCCTCCCAGTGGAACGACGAGCTGTTCTACTACAAGCAGGTGGAGGGCATCCTGAGCCACGGGTATCCCCAGGGGTATTTCGGCTTTAACGAGAGCCATGCGCTGAAGCTCTCCTTCGCGGCGTGGAGCCCGGTGCTGGTGTTCCCCTGGGTGGTCTGGGGGCTGCTGTTCGGCTGGAATCTGGCGTCGCCCGTTGTCTGCAACATCTTCCTGATGAGCCTGGTGTGCTTCCTGTACGTGTGGCTGGTGAGGCCCTCCTGGAGGCAGGTGGGCGCGGTGGCTTTGCTGTTCGGCCTGTACAGCCACTTCGCCCGGTACATGCTTTCCGGCATGCCGGAGGTCATCTGCTTTGCCAAGGTGATCCTGTTCTATGCGGCGGCGGTGAACTATCTGGGGCGCAGGAGGGGCTACAAACTCGTAATACTATTCATCATGGCGTTCGTCATGACCCTGATGCGACCCTATCTGATCCTGTTCCTGCTGCTGCCGAGCTGGCTCTGGATCCGGGGGAGCCGCCGGGGGAGGTGGCTGCGGGCTCTGGGCTCCGCGGGCATCCTGGGGGCGGCCCTGGGACTGTACGGCGCGATCAACCATTATCTGGGGGCGGAATACATCACGCCGCTGTTCTACACGGACTGGATCCAGGCCTTTTTCC
>CAMTBF010000401.1 GCA_947068385.1 uncultured Lachnospiraceae bacterium | reverse complement strand
TAAATTCTTGTATGTACTGGGGGTCAATTTATGATAAAATACCTGATAAATCAAAAGAATATATAGATAATCTATATAAAAGAATCCTTAATGACAAAAGAATCTCTCAATATGTTAAAGCTATATGCCACAATGATTTAAGCTGCGACCATATCATAATGCAAAACAACAGAGTGGTCGGCATAATTGACTTCGGAGATGCTGCAATTACTGACATAGATAGGGATTTTATATATCTGCTAGAGGATAGCAGTGAGGAGATTGGCAGGGATTTTGGAACAGAAGTTTTGAAATATTATAGTCATCACAATATAGATATACCAATACTGAAAGCAGATTTAAATGAAGAATATTACCCTATTGAGCAAATTTTAGGAGGACAGGCAATGAATTTAGCCGATATGTATAACAAGGGACTTGATAAAATAAAAAATGTTTGAATTGATACTAAATGCAAAAAGAAATTAGCGAAACCCTTCTCCGAAAAGGGAGAATTTTTATTGACTCATAAAGAGAAATAGGTTAAGATAAAAATGCAGAAGAAATAACTTTTGCGAAAGAAGGGAGTCGCATGAACATGAGGCTTCTTAGCGTAAGCGGAATATAGCTTGTGGTGAACTTGACGATAGTCGATTACTCACTGCAAGCTAATTTTCTATAATAAGCATGGCAATGTCAGGAGATAAGAAATGCATAAAAGTAAAGCATTAACAGGAGGCCCCCACATGAACGAGTTAATGAAAGACATAATCCACACCGCAGACAACTTCATTAAAAATTTCACCGATAACCAAATCTACCCATCCACAGAGCCCCAACCATTCGACTACTCCATAGAAAGCCTCGAAGTGGTCGATAAGCTCTTAGAGGAAATCAGCGATTATGTCCTGGACGAAGATGCCCTTCACAACACCGCATCCATGCTCGGCTGCTACGTCTTCGAGACAGCGAGGAGAAACTACGGCGGAGAATACCTCTGGATAAAAAAAGAGCAGCAGCCGGTTTTGATCGCCGGATTGCCCGACTTTCAGGTCTCAATCCGGGCATGGGAAAAAGTGAGGGGCCGCCTGATAAATGGCAAAGAAGACAATATCCCTTTTTATGTCGCGGGATATAAAGAACACATAGAACAAGGAAAAAGGGGAGACTTCATTATGATTGTGTAATATCCCTGAATTGACAGGGGCTTTGCATAGATATAGAAGCCATTCTGGCGAATTTTGATAAGTTGTATTATCGGTTGACGGATTTTGAAAAGAAGGAATTATTGAGATACCTCAGGATCGTCGGAGATATGAGCTGGGGCAGCATTGTGATATAAAAAGAAAGGAAACAGTCGTTATATGAGCTTTGCAGTTTTTTGGACGTGGACGGCGTTTTGAACACCAGGAAGACAGTCATAAGCTCTCCCGACGGCCATATCGGAGTGGATGACGCCAGAATAGAGATTCTGGCAGGTGCGATTGAAAAATATGGCGGCGGAGAGGTCATCCTGACGTCTGACTGGAAGAATGTCAGGATAGGAGGAGACCTTGATTATTTAAGAGAGAAACTGATGGGGCATAACCTTGAGATATCTGCAGTGACGAAGGAACACTGGAATAAGAGAGGGCAGGGCATTCAGGATTATCTGGAGGAGCATCCGAAGATAGACGAATACATCATACTTGACGATAATCAATTCGACTTTGAAGATTTTCCCCGATTATGGGAAAGGCTGCTGATGACAGACGGGATTGAGAATGCAGTCTTTGCATCAAAAACGCCAGCGGTAGAGGCAATCATATTTCGGGATTATATAAAAGAGCTGTCCTTCCCTGACGGTAACCTCCAGATCCTCCCCCTCCATTATTTGGATAACGCTCTTTTCAAATGCCAAAATATGTGATAAACTTATCTAAAAACAAAAAGGAACAGCGCAGAAGGCCGCGCTGGACAGGGGATATAGAGAATGGAAGAGAATGAAATCTGGGCATGGGATGGCAATGCCGCACAGGACAAGGGGCGCTGGCAGCAGCCAGAGTGGGAACGGGACAGGCAGGAACGGGAGAGACAGGAGAGGGAGGCGCGGGAGCTTGCCGCCGCCAGGAAGCATTTCTCCAGGCTGGGAGCGATGTACCTCCTGGGCACCATCGTGATATTCGCGGTGCAGATCGGCTGCTCCACCGCCGTGGGGCTCCTGCACCCGGAATGGCTGATGAGCGGGGACTTCACGCTGCTGCTGTCCATGCTGCCCATGTACGTAATCGGCATGCCCGTCCTGATCCTGCTGGTGCGGATCATTCCCGCCGACAGGGTGGAGCGCAGGCGGATCAGGGCGGGGAGCTTCATCGCCGCGGTGGTCATGTGCTTCGGCGCCGTATACCTGACCAACATCATCGGCAATATCATCACCACGGCCATCGGCATGCTCAAGGGCAGCGGCGTGCAGAACCAGCTCCTGAACGTGACGGAGTCCGTCAGCCTGTGGATGATCGCCTTCTGGATGGTGATCTGCGCGCCCATCATGGAGGAGTACGTCTTCCGCAAGCTGATCGTGGACAGGACGGTGCGCTACGGCCAGGGGACCGCGGTGCTCCTGTCGGGCCTCATGTTCGGCCTGTTCCACGGCAACCTGAACCAGTTCGTCTACGCCTTCGTGCTGGGCATGCTCCTGGCCTTCCTGTACGTGAAGACCGGCAACCTGAAGATCACCATCGCCATCCACATGATGATCAACTTCATGGGCGGACTGGTGAGCACCGCGCTGATGCGCATGATCGACCTGGACGCGTACCTGGACCTGGTGGCGGAGATGGACGTCCCTGCCATGATGGAATATGTCACCGAGAACATGGCGGGGCTGCTGGCATACGGGGTCTTCCTGATATTCGTCTTCGGCTGCCTGATAGGGGGCCTGGTGCTGTTCATCGTATGCCTGGCGAAGAGGAAGTTCTCCTTTGCCAGAGGGCAGGTGGCGATTCCCCGGGGGAAGCGGTTCCGCACGGTGGCCCTGAACCTGGGCATGCTGCTGTACGGGATATTCTGGATTGCTGTGATCGTCTATCAGCTGCTGGCATAAGCGCCGGGGATTCGGAGGGATTTGACATGTATACATTCGACGGCAGGATCAGGTACAGCGAGACCGACAGCCAGGGGAAGCTCACCATGGCTTCCCTGATCAATTATTTTCAGGACTGCTCCACCTTCCAGTCCGAGGACCTGGGGCTGGGGGTGGCGAAGCTGAAGGAGATGCACCTGGTCTGGGTGCTCTCCTCCTGGCAGATCGTGGTGGAGCGCTACCCGGCCCTTGGCGAGCGGGTGACCATCGGGACGCTCCCCTATGGGCTGAAGGGCTTTCTGGGATACAGGAACTTCTTCATGGCGGACGAAAAGGGGGCATATCTTGCCAGGGCGAACTCCCTCTGGAGCCTTCTGGACACGCGGACGAACAAGCCCGCAGGGATTCCGCAGGTCATGATGGACGGCTACCGGCTGGAGGAGAAGCTGGAGATGGAGTACGCCCCCCGCAAGATCGCCGTGGCCGGCGACGGAGTCCTGAAGGAGCCCGTGGTGGTGAGGCAGCACCATCTGGACACCAACCACCATGTGAACAACCAGCAGTTCATCGATATCGCCATGGACTACCTGCCGGAGGGGTTCGCGATAAGGCAGGTGCGGGCGGAATATAAGAGGCAGGCTTTCCTGGGGGATGCCCTTCTGCCCCGGATCCGGGAGACGGCGGGAAATGTCTGCGTGGCGCTGGAGGATTCCCAGGGAAGCCCCTATGTAGTGGCGGAGTTTACCGGGTAGGCGTAAGGCCGGAGGGGCCGGTGCAGAGGCCTGCCGCGCAGATACAGAAAATAGGTTGAGGATGGAGAAGGTATGATAAACTTAGGTGAAAAGCAGAAACTGACAGTGGTGAAGAAGGTGGAGTTCG
>CAMTBF010000400.1 GCA_947068385.1 uncultured Lachnospiraceae bacterium | reverse complement strand
TATCAAGGTTTCATGTAAAAATGGGGAGCGCAGGCTCCCTGTTTTTGTTCACCGGAAAGCGAGAATCAGCAGGATGGCAGAGGAATCTCTCCCGGGGAAGCTATGTGATGAGCTCTTTGCCAGCTGGTGGAATGGCAACGCAGGGATTCTTTCACCGACAGGGGATTGACAAATGGTATGACATTATGTTATATTTATTAATGTCAACAGATTGTCATACATTAAGGAGGGAAAGCAGTGATACAGCAAATATCCGATGCCGAGCTTGAAATCATGAAGATCATATGGGGAAATCCCCAGGAGGTGACATTGTTCCCCTATATCATGGACGGACTGGCCTCCAGGGGCAGGCCCTGTCAGAAGAACACCCTGATCGTCCTGCTGTCCCGCCTGCAGAACAAGGGCCTGCTGAGCGCCAGGAAAGTCGGCCGCCGCAACGAATACACCGCGCTGGTTTCGGAAGCGGAATACCAGACCGCCCAGACGAAGCGGTTTTTGGACAAAATCTATGAGGGCAGCGCAAAAGGTCTGGTCACCAGCCTCATTTCGGCCGATCTGCTGACGGATCAGGAATACGAGGAGCTGAAAAAACTGCTGGAGGAGGGGAGAGGGAAGCGATGAACACGGTTTTGAAAATCTTCCTGTCCCTGTCCTTTTCCGGCAGCCTGCTCATCCTGGCGCTGCTTTTGGGGAAACGGTTCTTCAGGGGCAAAATCAGCAGGCAATGGCAGTATTATATCTGGCTTGCTGTGGTCTTGCGGCTGTTGCTGCCTTTCGGGCCAGAGGCGGATCTGCTGGGAGGAATTTATCAGGCTGTGGATCAGGTCATAGCCCAGGCCGCGGCTTTGCCAGAGCAGAACACGCCTATGGGGCAGAGGCGGCCCGGAACGAATGCGTTGGGGGACGATGCAGCTCCCGCCGATGGTCTGGTGCAGGGCCATGAAAATGCGGACAGCTTGGACAGCTCGGACAGCTTGGACAGCCCGGATAGTCTGTACGGCCCGGACAATTTGGACAGCTCAGATAGCCTAGGTAGCCTGGATATCTCAGCAGAGGGACTGGCGGCAGTCCACCCGCTTCGGGACATGGGCAGATTGCTGCGCGACCACATCTGGCTGGCCTGGCTAGTGCCGGCGCTGGGGCTGCTGATACGGAAGATAACCGTCTATCAGAGCTTTCTGCACTACATCCATGCCGGACTGGCCCCGGTATCTGACATGGAAATGCTAGACCGGCTTTCCATAGCCGCGGAGCGGGCAGGCGTCAAGGGAACCGTGGAGCTATGCGTCAATCCCCTGATTTCCTCGCCGATGCTGATTGGATTCTTCCGCCCATGCATCGTGCTGCCCGGCGCGGACAGTTCGGAAAAGGATTTTCAGTATATTATCCTGCATGAGCTGATTCACTACAAAAGGCGGGATCTGTTCTATAAATGGCTGGTACAGCTGACGGTGTGCCTGCACTGGTTCAACCCACTGGTACATCTCATGAGCCGGGAAATCACCAGGGCCTGCGAATTTTCCTGCGATGAGGCCGTCCTTGCCAAAATGGGGGAGAGCAGCGCCCAGGATTATGGGAAGACCTTGCTGAATGCCATGGCGGCTGTGGGGAGATACAGGGAGAATACCGGCGCTGTCACCTTAAGCGCGAACAAGCGGCTATTGAAGGAGAGACTGGAGGCAATCATGGAATGCAAAGGGAGATCAAAAGGGATTAAAATCTTGACGGCTGCATTGACCCTGTGCGTGGTTCTGGGAGCGGCCTTTATCGGGGTCTACAAGCTGGGAACCGCCGCGGGGAGCGCTCAAACGGTAGCCCCCTCCGGGACGCAGCCGGACGTAAATGGCATGTCATCGGATACGATTGAGGGCCAGCAAGACGCAAGTGAGGTTCAGCCGGACAGGAGTGAGGCTCAGCAGGATGCAGTGGACACGGATGCACGGCCTGAACTGGGGCGGGACGAAGCGTCTGACGAACTGGAGGAAAAGCAGGAGAAAGAGTGGGCAGAGGCGCAGACAGCGGAGTATGCGGCGGCAGGCGTCACCATGGACGGCAAGGACTATTACTATCAGGGGCAGCTCGTGAATATCTTCCTGGACATCCGGGCCGACAGATCCTTCTACACGCTGGATCTGAACCCGGCGGGAACCGTCAATATCAAAATCATCCGTGACGCGGATAACGAAATCACGGATGTGGCCTACATGACTGAGGCGGAGGCGGCCGAGCTGCTGGAAGACATTGGTGGCGATGATGAGGAGAATCTTGATGAGGAGGATCTGCAGGAAACCGGGAAAGGCAGAATCTGGCATCCCCACCTCATCCCTATCGATTTGGAAACCATGGCAGAGGGAGAGATTGTCTGGCTGGGGGACTATACCTTGTCCGATGGGGACAGATTATGGTACGCCGTGACTGCAGAGACGGGAAACCGTCTGCAGGTGGGCTTTGCCGAGCCCGGGGACGAGAGCCTGAATGAGGTCTATCATTCCGTGTCCAATCAGCGTCAGGAGGACGGGACGCTGGAATGCATCGCGTCCATTACCTGTAGGCCTCCCGCAGAGCCCGTGACATACAGGCTGTTTCTCCGGGCCCCGGAGGGCGCTCTCGGGAATGTAAAGGGGAGCATTTCTATAGGATATAAGGCAGAAGCAGAAGACTACTGACAAGTTTCATGACGAGAAGTCCTGTCCATATGGCGAATCCTATGTGCAATGGCGCAGTCGCCGCAGGCCGCGGAAAAGCCGCAGCTCCTTGGTTTCATCGGATAACGAAGGGGCCGCGGCTTTCCATAAAATGAAAATGGAAGCAACACTGAAAAAGCATGATGTCATCTAAGCGGCGTATAGGGCATACTGGGTAGGGATATCTGGTATGTCCTATTTTCTGGCATGCAACTAAAAATAGTTGCATTATCTCTCCCAAAGTGGTATATTATATGTAAAGGAGAGATGCCATGAGCAAGAAGGACAAACTGATAGATAGATTATTGAAGAAGCCGAGAGATTTCACTTTTGACGAAATGGAATCTTTGCTATCATATTTCGGATATGAGTTAAAACAGGGCGGAGCTGGCTCAGGCGTGAAATTTGTAAAAGATGGAAGCAATGAAGTGATAAACTTCCATAAGCCACACCCTAATGGAACATTAAAGAAATATGTCTTAGACCAGGTGATAGAGAAATTAAGGAAGGATGGTTTGTTATGAGTAATTTGCTGTCATATAAGAGCTACAATGGTACAGTGGAATATTCCAAAGAAGACGGCTGTCTTTTTGGAAAGGTGGTCGGAATAAAGTCTTTGTTATCTTATGAAGGCAGCTCTGTGCAAGAGCTAGAACAGGATTTCCAGAATACAATAGATGAATACTTAGCGGATTGCAAGAACCGGAATGTGGAGCCTGAGCAGCCTTATAAGGGAACATTTAACGTTAGAATCAGTCCAGAGCTTCACAGGAATATTTCAGTATATGCGATTGAACATGGGAAGAGTCTGAACGCTGCTGTAGAGGAGGCCATCGAAAGGATGGTTGGATGAACGGGAGGAGGTTTGTCATGAAGTTTCCATTTAAGAAGAATAAAGAAGCAGTCTTCCAGAAAGTGAAGAGCCAGCAGGGATTTACATTGGAGAACCAGGACGGAAAGCTTACCGATTTCAGGGATGTGGACATCGAGGATTACCTTGCGGACATGTTCGTCACTCCGGATCAGTTTGTTGTATTGACGGCCCCTGAGCCACAGCATAAGGTTCGCTTTGTCCAGGCCTGTACGCATGATGATGGGATAGAGGTCGAACTGGGGATGGAAGAAGAGGGGACTCGGCTGTATTATAAGATGTGCTCTGAGGAAGAGTGCTATCGCATTTTCCTTGATTTTTATGAGGATGGGCTCGTCCCGGATATGAAGGAATATAAGCCTGTGGAGTTCTGATGGCTGTCTTTA
>CAMTBF010000399.1 GCA_947068385.1 uncultured Lachnospiraceae bacterium | reverse complement strand
GATGGAGTGTAAGACTAAATTCAGCCAATAGTGGAATTTACTTTTTCATTTAACCGAAAACTTTTAGATATGGAAAATTCATTGCCTTTTGGGGAATGATATGTTATGATATGGCAGAAAGAAAATAAGCTCGGCCATACGGAAAGAGGACAGTATGTTGAATGATAAATCAATCCTGATCACGGGAGGGACGGGAAGCTTCGGCAAGGCGTTTACGAAGTATGTCCTGGAGCACTATGACCCGAAGCGGATCGTCATCTATTCCCGGGACGAATTCAAGCAGTTCGTCATGCAGAACGAGTTCAAGGAGCATGCCTCGAAGCTGCGCTTCTTCATTGGCGACGTGCGGGACAAGGAGAGGCTCCTGCGGGCCTTCAAAGGGGTGGATTACGTGGTGCACGCCGCAGCCCTCAAGCAGGTGCCCGCCTGCGAGTACAACCCCGCCGAGGCGATCAAGACCAACGTGGGCGGCGCCCAGAACGTCATCGACGCGGCGCTGGACAGCGGCGTGAAGAAAGTGGTGGCCCTGTCCACGGACAAGGCGGTGAACCCCGTCAACCTGTACGGGGGGACCAAGCTGGTGTCGGACAAGCTGTTCATAGCGGCCAACGCCTATGCCGGAAGCCAGGACATCTGCTTCTCCGTGGTGCGCTACGGCAATGTGGCGGGAAGCAGGGGGTCCGTCATCCCTTTGTTCCATGACATCATCCAGAACGGCGGGACGCGCCTGCCCATCACGGATTACCGCATGACCCGTTTCTGGATCAGCCTCCGGCAGGGCGTGGAGCTGGTCATAAAGGCCTTCGAGGAGGCCAAAGGGGGGGAGACCTTCATCTCGAAGATTCCTTCCTTCAAGGTGACGGATCTGGCGCAGGCCATGCTTCCCGGATGCGAGATGCCGGAGGTGGGCATCCGCGAGGGGGAGAAGCTGCATGAGGTCATGGTCGCTGCGGAAGATTCCATGCATACCTATGAGTACGACGGGCATTTCATCGTATACCCTCAGATAGTCTGGGCAGAAAGGCGCCGGGCGGTCCCTACGGGCAGAAAGGTGCCGGAAGGTTTTTCCTACAGCTCAGGCAAAAATACAGAGTGGCTTAGCGTAGAGGACATCCGAAAGCTTTTGGAAACAGTACGGTTTGAGTGACAGGTTGCGATTCAAAGGCGGCAGATGACCGCCTTTTTCTTATCTTATGCTTTTTGCAGGATAAGAATCGATAAAAAATTATGTTTCCTGCAAACTTTTGCGTAAATAGGACCCATATGAGTCCCATTGCTTCCCGATTTAGGGGTAAAATAAAAGAAAAAATGGACCAGAAATGGTACAGAGCAGAGGTGCGGTTTTGATACAGAAGATAAAACAGGACAAAAACGGAAACATAGGGAAGAATATCAGGGAAATCAGGCTTGCCAGGGGGATAGGGCAGACGGAGCTGGTCCGGATGCTGGACCTGCAGGGAATCGCCATTACGAGGGAGTGCCTCGTGAAAATCGAACGCGGCGTGCAGCACGTGCATGTGCAGCAGCTAAAGGGAATAAAGAACGAGCTGGGGACAAGCTATGAGGAACTGCTCAAATAGGGCCGGATAGGGACGCGGCCGTGACCGAGGGGCGAGTGTGGGCAGGCCCGGACTCTGCCCCTGCAGGGGCGCCCCGGGAAGGGGACGATTGCGCGTTTATGGCGGATGGAGCATGCTCAGGCTTGGAAGGAAACGTTGACGGCTTTGTCTTCTTGCAGGGCCGTCAATTTTGTTTTCCTGAAATTTCCAATTAAAATTCGACATTTATTGACTTTTTTTATTTTTGGGATTGACAAAAGGGGTATAGATGATGCACAATGATTACGTAAGTGTAATAAATAATACTAAGGAGGTAGAGATTTGGCTAGATTACTGAAGATGCTGTCTGACAACAGGAAAAGGAGCGTGCGCGTGATGATGGCGCAGAAGGATGCGGAGATCACGAAGCTGAAGGAGAGGCTGAGCGAGCTGTACATCGAGAACGACGAGCTGGGGCGGGAGAACCGGAAGCTGAGCATCCGGAACTCGGAGCTGGACGTGGCCTACAACAGCCTGAAGCAGATCCTCCGCAACCGCGGCGTCTGCACGCCCTGAGGTTCGCCTGGCTGCAGGCTGCATGCGGCAGCCGGAGGAGGCGCTTCCGCGTCCCGGGATGCGGAAGCGTCAAAAAATGTGCAAAACTTCGAAAGAATGTTTTGACAAGACTATTTGAATGTAGTAACATGGAAGTGTACAGGAAAAGGAGGTGAAAGAATCTTGAAGGTCAATCACAAAATAACAGGAGCAGAGCGCGAGGTCATGGAAGTACTGTGGGAGCGCACTGAGCCCATGCAGACCAGGGAGCTGCTGGAGGTGATGAAGGAGAGAGGGAAGAAGTGGAAGAGGCAGACTCTGAACACTCTCCTGTTCCGCCTGGAGGAGAAGGGCATCGTGAGCCGCAAGCGCGCCTATGTGGAGGCTGCGCTGTCCCAGGAGGAGCTGCTGCAGGTACAGACGCAGGAGCTGCTGGATGACTTCTACGGCGGAGAGTACGGGAACTTCTTTGCTGCCCTTACGGGCAACAAGGAGATCGACAGCGAGAGCAAGAGCTTGCTGGACGGCTTGATGAAGAAGCTGAAGAAGAAGTAGCATGGGCGGACGGCAGGGCGCTGCGCCAGCGGCCCACATGCATGCCTGCGATAGCCGGATGGCCAGCCCTTGCGGGGGCATGCCTCCGGCAGGCATCGCGGCAGGACGGTGCGGCCGGGACTGGCGGTGGCGCTGCCGGGGCCCATGGGATGCCGCCTCCCGCTGGCTCCATAGCGGAGGAGGGCGGAGATGCCGGTGCGGCATGTGCCGTGCACCGGGATCCCCAGCCCGATGGAGGGCTGGGGACGCAGAAAGGGGAACGGCTGTCTGACAGGCCGGAAGCGCGGTCGGGCAGCGGACAGGAACACGTAGGATTGTGAACAGGTAGCAGAAAGGGTGAATTTGCTATGAAGGTACAGAAGATGAAAAAGATGAAGAGAACGATGGTTGCAGGTCTGGCTGCGTTTATGATGCTGGCGGAGTCCGTGACGGCATTCGCATGCCCCGCGGAGCCCCATGATGCTGGCTGCGAGTGCGGCGAGGCGCATGGCGCGGCTATTTTGTATGATCAGCAGTTTGTGGACGAGGATGGGAATGTTACGCCGGTGAGCGGGATTAATCCGCAGGTATTTTGCCCGAAACATAGAATTGTGGAAGGGTATTATCAGACACATGTAAAAAATGATGATGGTGGATGTACAGTTAAAACATATCATGGTACGCAATGTGTAAATTGCTATACTATTTGGCTTGGAGATTTGTATGCTGTTACAGAATATGTTAAATGTCCCCATGATAACATGAAGTAATAAGCGAATATTTATAAATGAAAGAGACTATCAGGAAATTACTGCTTTTGCACGACTGATATCGATATATTATGAAAAAAGAAATTGGCGGCTTGGAGCATTGGCGGGCCGCTAATTCCGTTAGAATACGTATGGAAAGATAAGAGAAGGTGAAGATGGGATACCTATTGTTGATGACGTCTGCTGGAAGTGCGCTTTATATTGGCTATTTGTTATGGGGGAGGTTATTTGGAAAATCTATCACCCAGTGTGTCAAATATAGGGCTTTGATGATAGTGATGTTTATTTATGTGGTGCCGTGGGTATGGATGGGAGGAGTATATAGGTGTATTATTGGATTCTTTTGGACGAAAGAAGTAGTGGTAGGGGCAAAAGGATTAATTGATGTTGCTGATATAGAGGCAAGAGAGATTGCATATCGTACAAAAGAGTATCAGTTCTTAATGCTGGCTACATTGACATGGTTTATGATTGCGATACTGCTTCTGATTATCCGGACAGGCAAATTTTTGAAGAAAAGGCATGAATTTCATACTCTAGCCATAAACTGT
>CAMTBF010000398.1 GCA_947068385.1 uncultured Lachnospiraceae bacterium | reverse complement strand
CTGGATATACTTCTCCCGCACGCTCTTGCATACGGGAGAAGTATATCCAGAGCATCGTGGACGAGGTCAGCGAGCATATCAGCAATGCCGGGATCAAGGCCAAGATAGACGGCCGTGTGAAGCATTTCTTCAGCATATACAAGAAGATGAAGAACCAGGACAAGACGCTGGATCAGATATACGATCTCTTCGCGGTGCGCATCATCGTGGACACGGTGCGGGACTGCTATGCGGCCCTGGGGGTCATCCATGAGATGTATAAGCCCATCCCGGGGCGGTTCAAGGACTACATCGCTATGCCGAAGGCGAACATGTACCAGTCCCTGCACACCACCCTGATCGGCAGCTCCGGTCAGCCCTTCGAGATCCAGATCCGCACCTTCGAGATGCACAAGGCGGCGGAGTACGGCATCGCCGCCCACTGGAAGTACAAGGAGGCCTCGGACGGCAAGAAGGTGGCCGCCCAGGAGGAGGAGAAGCTGGTGTGGCTGCGCCAGATTCTGGAGTGGCAGCGGGACATGTCGGACAACCGGGAGTTCATGAAGCTTCTGAAGAACGACCTGGACCTGTTCTCCGACAATGTGTACTGCTTTACCCCCACCGGCGAGGTGAAGAACCTCCCGGCGGGCTCCACCACCATCGACTTCGCCTACAGCATCCATTCCGCGGTGGGCAACCGGATGGTGGGGGCCAGGGTCAACGACAAGCTGGTGACCATCGATTACCAGATCAACAACGGCGACAGGATCGAGATCATCACTTCCCAGAATTCCAAAGGCCCCAGCCGGGACTGGCTGAACGTGGTGAAGAGCACCCAGGCCAAGAACAAGATCAACCAATGGTTCAAGAACGAGCTGAAGGAAGACAATATCATCAAGGGGAAGGATCTGCTGTCCACCTACTGTAAGGCCAGGAGCGTGGTCCTCTCCGATTTGCTGAAAACCGAGTATATGAACGCGGTCATGCGAAAATACGGATTCCGGGACTGGGACTCCGTGCTGGCCGCCATCGGCCACGGCGCCCTGAAGGAGGGCCAGGTGGTCAACAAGATGCAGGATCTCTATGACAGGGATCACAAGAAAGAGCTGACCAACGAGGAGGTCCTGGCCAGCATCGCGGAGAACGGAAACCTGTCCGCCAGGCCCGCTACGATCAGGGCCAAGAGCGGCATCGTGGTGCGCGGGATCGCGGATCTGTCCGTGCGCTTCTCCAAGTGCTGCTCCCCGGTGCCGGGGGATGAGATCGTGGGCTTCGTCACCAGGGGGCGGGGCATCTCCATCCACCGCACGGACTGCGTGAACATGATGAACCTGCCGGAGATGGAGCGGGCGAGGATCATCGACGCGGAGTGGCAGGCCCCGGAGGACGCCACGGAGAAGTATGTGGCGGAGATTGATATCTATGCCAACAACCGCAACGGCCTCCTGGCGGACATCACCAAGGCCCTGACGGAGAAGAACATCAGCATACTGTCCCTGAACACGCGGATCAGCAGGCAGGGGCTGGCGACCATGCAGGTGTCCTTTGAGGTGGAGAGCAAGGAGGAGCTGAACCGGGTCATCGAGAAGATCCGGGGGATAGAGAGCGTGGTGGACATCGAGAGGGCTACCGGCTAAGCGGCTTTCACCGATATTTAGTTTGACAGGAGGCTGATAAAATGGCTGAGATCAAGATAGGGCGCATGGTTCTGGGGGTATGCCAGACCAATTGCTATTTTCTGTATCGTGAGGGGGAGCAGGACGCTATTGTAGTGGATCCGGCGGACAAGGGGGCTAATATTTATGCCGCTTTGCAGAAGAATGGGTTCCGGGTGGCGGGGATATTGCTGACCCATGGGCATTTCGACCATATCTGGGGGCTGGACGCCCTGCGGGACGCGGCGAATGCGGCGGCTGAGGCGGAGCAAAGAGAGCCTGTGAAGGCCTATGCCTGCGAGGCGGAGCGGGAGCTTCTGAAGAGCCCGCGGATGAACGTGTCGGAGCAGGCGGGCAGGGCCTGTGCCACTTATGCGGACGTGTATGTGAAGGATGGGGAGGAGATTGCGCTGGCGGGCATGACCTGCAAGGTGATTGCCACGCCCGGGCATACGGCGGGAGGGTGCTGCTATTATTTTGCGGAGGCGGGCATTTTGGTCAGCGGGGATACGCTGTTTGCCGAGTCTGTGGGACGGACGGACTTCCCTACGGGCAGCATGGGGACGTTAGTGCGTTCGATTAAGGAAAAGCTGTTCGTGCTGCCGGAGGACACAAGGGTGTATTCCGGGCATGGGGAGAGCACGACTATCGGTTATGAGAAGAAAAACAATCCGTTCTGCGTATAAGAGGGCAGAAGCGGCTTTTGGGGCGGAATGCCCTGGAGGCAGGGCGGTGGCTGTGGTTTTTGGCAGGGGTGGTGTTCTGTGCGTTAGATGCCCTGGAGCCGGGAAGCAGTAGCCACTGCTTTTTGCGTACTTGGGGACAGGAAGGGGACAGTTGCGTTTTTATGGAACGGAAGCATTCCGGAGGAGGCAGAAGATGCTGGTTGTGGAGCTGAACAGGGCAAATTTTGAATATGACGTGAATTCCATCGTGAGGGCCTTTTATCCGGAGGAGCAGGTGCATGTGCTGCATCCGGAATGCAGGGAGGAGAAATGGGAAGAGCTGGGCGGGGATGTGCGGATCCGGGTGGAGCTTTCGGAGGATGGGGCATTGCTGTCCGTGGATGGAAGGGAATATGGCTGGGAGTGGCGCGGAGACGGCCGGGAGAACCTGGAACCTACTGCGGATGAGGCGGGAGACGAGGAGACAGACGGGAAAACAGACGAAAAAGCGTATAAATATGGCTTCAAATGCTTCCTGTACCGCGCCCTGTGCCAGGAGACCGGGAAAGAGCTTCCCTGGGGGAACCTGACGGGAATCCGGCCTACCAAGATAGCCTATCAGCTGCTGGAGCAGGGAGCCTGTGAGCAGGAGATTATAGACCATTACATGCGTAGATACTATGTCAGCCGGAAAAAAGCAAAGCTCTCCGTGGACATCGCCAGGAGGGAGCGGGAGCTGCTCTCCGGGCTGCGCGGGCAGGACGACAGCCCAGGTTATAGCGAAGGCTACAGACGAGGCAGTAACGGAGGTTACAGCCTTTATATCGGCATCCCCTTCTGCCCTAGCACCTGCCTCTACTGTTCCTTCACCTCTTTCCCCATAGCGGCTTACCGGAAGGAAGTAGACCGCTATATAGACTGCCTGATAAAAGAAATGGAATTCATAGCGCAGTGCTACCAGGATAGGCGGCTGGACTGCGTCTACATGGGCGGCGGCACGCCCACCACCCTGGAGGCGGAGCAGCTGGAGCGGCTGCTTGCGAAGCTGAAGGCCCTGTTCGATTTTTCCTCTGTCAGGGAGTTCACAGTGGAGGCAGGCCGGGCGGACAGCATCACGGAGGACAAGCTTCGAGTGTTGCGTAAATACGGAGTGGACAGGATATCCGTGAACCCCCAGACCATGAAGCAGGAGACCTTGGACATCATCGGCAGGAAAGCCTCCGTGGCCCAGGTGGAGCAGGCCTACGCGCTGGCCCGCAAGGTGGGCTTCGACAACATCAACATGGACTTGATACTGGGCCTGCCGGGAGAGCTGGAGGCGGACGTGCAGGGCACCATAGACCGGGTGGTGGAGCTGGCGCCGGACAGCCTCACGGTGCACTCCCTGGCCATCAAGCGTGCCTCCAGGCTGAACCGCTGGATCCAGGAGAACGGGATGCCCGTCCTGCACAACACGGACGAGACCATGGAGATAGCGGCCCAGGGGGCACAGCGCCTGGGCCTGGTGCCCTATTACCTCTACCGCCAGAAGAACATGTCCGGGAATTTCGAGAACGTGGGGTACGCCAGAGAGGGGAAGTTCGGGCTGTACAACATTCTGATCATGGAGGAGAAACAGACCATAGTCGCCTGCGGTGCTGGGAGCGTATCGAAAAGGG
>CAMTBF010000397.1 GCA_947068385.1 uncultured Lachnospiraceae bacterium | reverse complement strand
CAAAGGACTTACCCGATTTCTATCAGTTTCCATAAGGAGGACATGACGCATGCAATTTGAAAAGGACTTTTTCCTAGGTGCCGCCACCGCTGCCCATCAGGTGGAGGGCGGCAACATCCACAGCGATTACTGGGCCCAGGAGCATATGGTACATACGGACTTTTTAGAGCCCAGCGGCGATGCGGTGGACCATTATCACCGCTACGCGGAGGACATCCGCCTGATGGCCCAGGCCGGGCTCAACGCCTATCGGTTCTCCATCGAATGGGCGCGCATCGAGCCTGAGGAGGGGCGGTTTGACGAGACCCAGGTTCTTCATTACAGGGATGTCATCAACACCTGCCGGGAAAACGGCATCGAGCCTGTGGTCACCCTGCTCCACTTCACCAGCCCCAAGTGGCTGATTTCCAAGGGCGGCTGGGAATCTGACGAGACTCCCGGCTATTTTGCCCGCTATACCCGATATGTGATGGAGCGGCTGGGTGCCGACCTGCGTTATGTCTGCACCATCAATGAGGCCAATATGGGCATACAGGTGGCCGCCATCGCAAAGCGCTATATGCAGCAGATGATGGCGAAGATGCAGGCCACCAGGACGGACGGGCAGGCGGCGGCTGGCGGCGCGGCCACGCAGAACGGCCAGCACACACGCGAGGAAAGTCCCGCTGCGCAATGCCGTGCACAAGCCAGTCAGCAGTCCAGCCAAAATAACGTCGCGGCAAAAGACACCACCGTGCAGATGGGCCTGAACCTGGAGAAGATGATGGCCAACCAGAAAGCTGCGGAAGCCGAGCGCATGGAGCTCTTCGGCGTCCCCAAGACCGAATGCTTCACCAGCCCCCGGACGCCCCATGGAGACGAGATCGTCATGGAGGCCCACAAGGCGGCCCGGGCCGTCATCCGTAAGCTAATGCCCCATGTCCGTGTGGGCCTGACCTTAAGCCTCCACGATATCCAGGCCCTTCCCGGCGGCGAGGAGAGGGCCGCAAAGGAATGGGACGAGGAATTCCTCCATTACCTGCCCGCCATAAAGGACGATGATTTCCTGGGCGTACAGAACTATACGCGCACCCGCATGGATGCCTCCGGCGCCCTGCCTGTCCCCGACGGGGCCGAAGTGACCCAGATGGACTACGAATTCTATCCCCAGGCCCTTGCCAATGTCCTTCGCCGGGTGGCAGCGGACTTCAAGGGAGACCTGTTGGTGACGGAGAACGGCATCGCCACCTCCGACGACGCCCGCCGGGTGGCCTTCATCCAGACAGCCCTCTGTGGCGTAAAGTCCTGTCTGGAGGAGAATCTCCCCGTGAAAGGCTATTTCTACTGGAGCCTGCTGGACAACTTCGAATGGCAGAAAGGCTACTCCATGACCTTCGGCCTGGTGGCTGTGGACAGGGTCACCCAGACCAGGCATCCCAAGGAGAGCCTTTCCTATCTGGGGAGCCTGCGGGGGTAAGGACATCCGTTTTTTGGCATTTCCCGCGTATGCAGCCACAGTCACATTTGTTGTATCCTCATCTACAAAATGACAAACCGGATAGAAAGGATGACCTTATATGAAAAACAGATACTTCTGCAACCCCCTCAACTTCACCTACCAGTACCAGTTCAACCAGAAAGAGGGCGGCTTCTCCCTGAACCGGGAGGCCGCCGACCCCTCCATGATCCTCTTTCAGGGCAAATACTACATCTTCCCCAGCATGACCCGTGGGTTCCTGGTCAGCGAGGACATGGTGAACTGGCGGCAGTGCCCCCTGACCGGCGTCCCCCTGTACGACTACGCCCCGGACGTGCGGGCCATAGGGGACTGGATGTACTTCTGCGCCAGCCGCAGGGGAGAGACCTGCGACTTCTACCGCACCAAAGACCCGGAGACCGGCGTGTTCGAAAGGATTCCCGGCACCTTCGACTTCTGGGATCCCAACCTTTTCCTGGACGACGACGGGAGGCTGTACTTCTACTGGGGCTGCAGCAACATGACCCCTATCTGGGGCGTGGAGCTGAACCCAACGACCATGGAGCGGATCGGGGAGCCCGTGGAGCTGATCCACGACCACAAGACGGAATACGGCTACGAGCGCACCGGCGAGGAGCACCATTATGACCCCTCCTCCAGCCGCATCGTGCAGATCCTCAAAGAGCAGATCGCCAAAGCTTCCGGCTGCCGCCCCGAGGATGTGACAGATGTCACACCGGCCATCGAGGTCACGCCAGAGAGCTACCGCCCCATGCTGAAAGCGGCCCTGTCGGACAATCCCTACATCGAGGGGGCCTGGATGACCAAGCATGACGGCAGGTACTACCTGCAGTACGCCGCCCCCGGCACCCAGTACAACATCTACAGCGACGGCGTCTGCGTAGGCGAAAGCCCCCTGGGGCCTTTCACGGCATGCCCGAACAATCCCTACTCCTACTCCCCCGGCGGCTTCCTGCCCGGCGCGGGCCACGGCTCCACCATGGAGGACAGGCAGGGGAACTGGTGGCACACCAGCACCATGCGCATCTCAAAGAACCATGATTTCGAGCGCCGGATCGGCATCTGGCCCGCAGGCTTCGACGCGGACGGGGAGCTGTTCTGCAACCAGCGCTACGGCGACTGGCCCCAGTCCGTCACCGGGGAGAAGCAAGACCCCTGGGCGCCCCCGGAGTGGATGCTCTTAAGCTACGGCAAGACCGCCACCGCCAGCAGCTGTGACTGTCCCGAAAAGGACGCCTCCCACGTGGTGGATGAGAACGTGCAGACCTGGTGGAAAGCCGCGGGGGGCGATGCCACCCCCTGGCTTCTGGTAGACCTGGGCCGCTGCTGCAGGGTACATGCGGTGCAGATTAATTTCGCGGATGATGTGGAGACCGTCACGGAGCTGCCCCAGGGGGCTGAGCTTACAGGAGACCCGGGCAGGGGACGCTATATCGAGGAGCGCTCCTTCTCCACCAGGTGGTTCCTGGAGACCAGCACGGACGGCGAGCACTGGTACGAGCCGGAGGACTGGCGGGATACCGGCACAGACCTGCCCCATAACCTAGTGGTCTGGGAGGACGGCCTGCCCGCCACATATGTGCGCCTGACCGTCATGGACACGCCCTACCACAGACCGGCCTGCATCAGCGGCCTGCGGGTGTTCGGCACGGGCTGCGGCAACCCTCCCGACCCGGTGACGGAAGCGGAAGCCACCCGCCTGGACGGCATGTCCATGAATGTCACTTGGAAAGAGGTCTCCTCCCGGAACGAAATCGCTTCGTGGAACCATGCTGCTGTAGGCTATGAGGTGCTCTGGGGACACACGCCGGAGAAGCTCTACCACAGCTACCGGGTATTCGGCCGGACGCAGGTAGAGATACGCGCTTTGATGTCAAATGTGGAGCGGTATTACGTCCGCATCGATGCCTTTAATGAATGCGGCATCACCGAGGGAAAGGTCTTCCCTGTGGACGGTGCCGTGCAGCAGGCTTTGGGCGCGATTTGACACTGTGCTTTGTGGAAAAGATAGGGCTGTGGGGAATCGCTGTCACTCCATTTCCCCACAGCCCGGCCTGTAATTACAGCCTCGCCTGATTTATCCGAGGCTACCTCTGTATGTAAGCGGACAATTCCGGATAGCTTTCCATTGGCCTCATTCACTTCCGACGTATTGTAAGTGCTGTTGCGCTGTTTTGCTTCCTGCAGGGCGGCAATGGCCCTCTGCGCTTTCCCGGTGCTTCTCCTCTCTATCTTTATCATATGCGCCTGCCCTCTATCTCCTCGAATTTATCCCTGGCCTCCCGCGCGAACCCTTCTGGAATGTTCTTCAGCCTGCTCCGGAGCATGGCCCTTTCGGCACGTTCCTCGCTGGTCAAGTCCTCTTTTTCTTTCAGATGCCGATATCTTTCCATCGTCCTTACCAGTTCCTCGGAATATTCATCCGCCTCAAAGTATCCCTCCATTTCTCTCTGCAACATCTGTAATGCGCTGTGTATGTAATGCCATGC
>CAMTBF010000396.1 GCA_947068385.1 uncultured Lachnospiraceae bacterium | reverse complement strand
ATCCCATATCCTCCAATTTTTCAATTGTCATATCATGGACCGCCGATTTTTCCTCCTCTGTCCTACAGGCTTCCAGCGCAAATTCTTTCATGACAGCGCAAAGCTTCTCAGCCTTTTCTTCCTCATACTCCATACCGATTTCCGGCAAGGAATCGTAGTAAATATGCTGTCCCTCCATCTCCAGCTCCTGTAGAAGCCTTGCATCTGCCGGGCGGCTGGTTCCGTTAATCCTGACATACGCAGAGGCCTCTTTTCCCATCGCCTTAAGATAATATGGGCGAAACTTTCCTGGCGCCACATCTATTACCAATATTGTCTTCCCCTCTAAAGTCTGGGCGGTAATATCCGGGGTAATCAATGGGATACATGCATCCGAAATCATATTCGATATATCATCTGACAGCTTAAAAGGATTCACCTCTCCAATTCCGCAGATGGCATTTGTGGCATCCTCAATGCCCAAAATCACTTTGCCGCCAGTACAGTTCGAAAATGCGATAATGTCCTTCAGAAACCTCTCATGCTTTTTCGGAATTTCCCTTTTGAATTCAATATTCCTGCCTTCTCCAAAACTCGTCTCCACTATCAGCTCCTCCCCAGTCTTTCCAGCACTGTCTCCGCGCAGTCCGCCACGAAGGCATCCATCTCTTTTTCCGTCAGGTAGGGGTACTCCCGCTCCAGGTTCTCCCTCCCGGCCCTGTAAAAGCCCGTTATGTACACTCTGCGGTCGTCAAAGGCATTTTTGTCGAAGATGTCCATGTAGGAATTCACGAAGCCCTCGGCGGCCTCATAGATGGCAAACGCCCGAAAGTCCGGGTGCTTTTTCAGATACACAAAGTCCAGGTCGTACCAGTCCCTTTTCAGGGCATGGTTCAGCTCGTCCCTGTTCCCCTGGAATGCAGGAAGATGCCTCTCCAGCTCCGGCCGGTAGATGCGCCAGGCCCATTCCTGGTCGGCCAGCAGGTGGGTCAGGTATCCCAGAAAGAAGGAGTATTCCTCCAGGGTGTAGGCCTGGCGCTGTCCTTCGCTGAAATATCGATCCATGAAAGCCTGGATATTGATTTCCTTGGGCTGCCCATCCTTGTTGATCCGGAAGTGGGACACTCTGCTGTCCGGCGTGTAGGCCGTCCAGTCCGCATTGGGCAGGCCGCTGTCCGGCGCGATGTTCCCCACTATGAAGTGGGTCTGCGCGATTCCCTCCAGGCAGTCCAAGAGCTTGTCCGCTATCCGCAAATGTACCATCCATGTCGCCATGTCCATTCTCCTCTTTCCGGCACGGAGCGCCCCTCGGGGCTTCCGCCCATGGTATGTCTATACTACCATGGTTGCGGGGGCTATTCAAGCTGTTTTTCATCTGCCGGAAATCTGTTGACATAATTCCCGCATTTTCGTATAATACTGATAGAGGACAGAAATGTCCCAAAGAAGCGGTGTACCCTACCATACAGTGGGAGCCAAAAAAGCGGTGTACCCTACCATGAGTGGGAGCCAAAGAAGCGGTGTACCCTACCATACAGTGGGAATCAAAAACAAAGGGCTAAGCCGAAAGACTTAGCCTTTTTGTGACGAAAGGGAGGACCTTATGCATTTACATATGAAGAACCAGCCGGATTTCCTGAAAATAAACAGCAGCGAATGGGGTGTAATCAATTTCAATAACATGATTCCTGTCCCCTTGGAATGTCTGACAAAGATAAGCCCGCAAATCCATGCATCGGACTCCAGGCAGGACATCGCATACAAGAACCTTCTGTCCAATCAATTATCCTGGTGCAATTCCCATAAAGACGCAATCCTCAAACAGGCCGATAAGCTATACCGCATTGTCACGCAGGGAAAAGCATGGGGCAGCCTGTCCAGGCGCTGCTGCGATTTTTCCCTTGATGAACGCAGATGCCTCCTGTATCGTCTCAGCCCTGTCCCAGACAAATCGTAGCAAAGAAGCATGCGCCCAGCCCCTCATCCCTGCTCCAGCCGCAGCCGCCTGTAAATCAGCACGGCACATCCCGCGGACACCCATTCCGTAAAGCTAAACGCCCACCATACCCCGTCCGCCCCAAGGAGGGCGGTGAACAGGTATGCCGCCGGGACGATCACCGCCCCATAGCGCAGCAGGGAGATCGCCAGAGACTGCCCTCCCCTGCCCAGGCCCTCCAGCGCGCCGCAGCAGGTGACGGAGAATGCCGACAGCACGAATCCCAGGCTGATGATCCGCAGGGCAGCCCCGCCGATTCCTATGGTCTCCGGGCTGTCCGTGAACAGGCCAATCAGGGCTTCCGGCACCAGCCAGGAGACCACGGTGCCCGCCAGCATTATCCCCATGTTCATGACCAAAGCCGTGCGGTAGATTCGCTTCACCCGCCCGTATTCCCCCGCGCCGTAATTGTAGCCCAGCAGGGGCCTTATGCCCTGGATGATGCCGTTGGCGGTGAGATAGATGAAGGTCTGCAGCTTGTAATACACCCCCAGCACCAGCACATATTTCTCCGAGAACCCGGCCAGCAGCCCGTTCAGCACGGTGATCAACAGGGAGGGCAGCGCCAGGTTCAGCGTGGCCGATATCCCCACGGAATACAGCTTCCTCACAATCCCGGCCTCGAAGACCAGGTGCCTCCTGCCCAGCCTCACCGGGATGGGCCGCAATACATAGAACAGCAGGTACGCCGCCAGGGTGATGCACTGGCCGATTCCGGTGGCATAGGCCGCCCCGGCTATGCCCATGGCTGGAATGGGGCCCGCCCCGAATATCATCAGAGGATCCAGCAGGATATTGGCCACACAGCCGCACAGCATGCTGAACATGGAGACCTTCATCTTCCCCGCGGCCTGAAAAATCTTTTCAAAGGCCAGCCCCAGGGCGATGACAGGGGAAAAGAGGAACGCCCTGTCCGCGTATGACAGGGCCAGCTCCCTGACGGCCCCGTCGGCGGAGAAGCCCCCCAGGAACACCGGCATCCCCAGGATACAGACGGCCGCCAGCAGGATGCCCTGGAGGAAGCCCAGGAGCGTCCCCACCGTGGCGGCCCGGTTGGACTTCTCCTGCTCCCCCGCCCCCAGATAGAAGGCGATGACGGCGTTCATGCCCACCCCGAAGCCGATGGCGATGGCATTGATCAGGTTCTGCACGGGATAGACCAAAGCCAGCGCGGTCATGGCCTCCTCGCTGACCTTGGCCACGAAATAGCTGTCGATGATATTGTACAGCGAGTTCACCGCCATGGACAGCACCATGGGCAGGGACATGGACACCACCAGCGGCAGTATCTTTTTTTCTTTCATAAATGTCTGATCCATCCTTTTCTCCCTTCTCCTTCCCGTCCCGGAAGCGGCCGCGCCTGTCCGCGCAAAAAAACCACGCAATCACTCTTTGTGACTGCGTGGCGAAAAAAGATTTCTCTTGAAAAATCCACTCCCCGGAGGGTTTTATAGAATTTTTATACCATATTTCCAGTCAAAATGCAAGCAAAATCGGCTGGGCAAATCAGAGTTGGCTTCTGCCTCTCTCCATGCATCCCATCCCTCTTTGGATATTGCAACCTGGATTTCAGAATCAATCAACACAACAGAAGCACCGAACTTCGGTGCTTCTGAATATCATATCATTTATTCTGCAGCCTTGAATGTATCAGGATAAACAATATCTTCCAGCCTGACCTTCTGGTCTCTTCCACCAACTCTTGTTATAGTAACGATTTCTCCTTCAATAGACGTTATTTTCCAATCATCGTCATCCACTTTTTCTCCTGTATCAATATCCTTACAGTCAGCAGAAACCGTTACCGGAAACAGGAGTTTTTCTTTGGTATCATTTGTATACTCGGTCAAATCAGATACTTTTACCCAACCTATATCATCGCCGCCGTCAAATGTGTAATAGCTGACCAATACCCATTTTTCATTTTGTGCATATACCGCCGCAACAGCCTGGGAAAACTGTTCTGGCAGGGAATACAGGTTTTTGCAGGAA
>CAMTBF010000395.1 GCA_947068385.1 uncultured Lachnospiraceae bacterium | reverse complement strand
GGGGAGGATGTATGGAAACAGTATACAGACAACAGACAATCGACAGACAGATAGAAAAGAACAAGAAGCTCATGACCATAGGCCTAGCTGCGCTGTGCGGTGCCTTTGTGGTAATCCTGGCGAAAGCCTGGCTGGACGGCCAGTTCGACTCCGTGGAGACCTTCCAGAAGTATGTGGCGGGATTCGGCCTGGCCGCGCCGCTCTTCCTGGTGGCGGTGCAGGCAGCCCAGGTGATACTGCCGGTGCTGCCCGGGCTCTTCGGCTGTGTGGTGGGAACTATGATGTTCGGTGCCGCCGGGGGCTTTTGGTGCAATTACATCGGCATTTCCGCAGGCTCCATCATCGCCTTCTGGCTGGCCAGAAAGTACGGCAGCGGTCTGGTGAGCCGGATGTTCCCCGGGGAGAAGTACGAGAAATGGGCCACATGGGCAGCCGGGAGCAGGTTCTATACCGTGGTGCTGTTCCTGGGGATGGTATTGCCCTTGTTCCCGGACGACTATTTCTGCTACTTTACCGGGCTGACGAAGATGAGCACGCGGAAATTCGTGGCGATCATCCTGCTGGGAAAGCCCTGGTGCATCCTGGCCTATTGTATCATGACGGCGGCGATGGCGTGAGCTTGCGCCGCTCTTTCGTCGTCCGGGCTTCATCCATTCAGGCATTTCAGGCTAATTTTTCACATGAGACACAAAAAAATCTCCATTTTTCCCCAAAGCGTTGTATAATGAAAGCTGTAGACCACCGAACCCATACACCAAAGGAGGCTGACATGCTGCGGGAATTGGAGCGTTACTATGAGGATTATTGTACGAGCATCCGCCAGGAGGCGGAGAAGCTGCGGGCGGAGGAGATGCCCGAGCCTACGGAGGAGCTTTTCGCGATTTATGAGAATACAGGAAACCGCCTGATCTATGAGGACGTGTATTTTGAGAGAAGGAAATTCCTGGCCGTCTTTGGCCTGAAGGCGATCCTGGACGGGGAGGAGAGGGATATCCGGAAGCTGGAGGATGTCCTGGAGGGTATCTGCGCGGAGGAATGCTGGGCACTTCCGGCCCATGTAAACCGTATGACGGATGAAAACTGGCGTACATACGTAGACCTGTTCGCGGCGGAAACGGCCCAGACCCTGGCGGAGATCACCTCCCTGCTGGGCGGCCGCCTTTCCCAGGAGACAGTGAGGATCGTGGAGCAGGAGGTCATGTGTCGGGTGCTGGCGCCTTTCTCCGCCTCGAAGCCGCCCTACTCCCATTGGGAATACGGCGCCAGCAACTGGTGCGCCGTCTGCGGCGGCAGCGTGGGAAGCGCCGCCATGTACATGCTCAAGGACAGGCCGGAAGAGCTGACAGCCATTCTGGAGAGAATCTGCCACGCCCTGGAAACATACTATCTGAAAAGCTTTGCGGAGGACGGCACCTGCCTGGAGGGTCTGGGCTACTTTACCTACGGCATGACCTATTTTGCCGGATTCGCCGGACAGCTGTATGAATTTACGAAAGGAAGACGGGATTTGTTCCGCAGTGAGAAGCTGGCCAGGATAGCGGCGTTCCAGGCAAAATGTTATTTCCCCAGCGGCAGGACGGTGAGCTTCGCGGACGGCTCCGCCGATGAAAAATTCCGCGTGGGCCTCACCTGCTATCTGGCCATGAAGTATCCCGAGGCTCAAATTCCGCCCATGGAACGGGCCGCCGGTCTTGATGGAGACAACTGCTACCGCTGGATGGGGCTGTACCGCAACCTGACTTGGACAAAGGAGTATATCGATTTCCTGAGAGGCCGGGAAGCCCGCGCTGAGGCAGGGGCGGATACCGGAAAGGGAAATGCCGGAGGGGAAGCAAGCGGAACAGAGGATGTCGGGAAGAAAGCAGACGGAAAGGAAGCCGCCGCAGGCCGGACGGTGCTGCCGGATGCCCAGTGGATCATCTGCCGGAGCGCAAACGGAGCCGGCATGGCGGCAAAGGGCGGGCACAACGGAGAGCCCCACAACCACAATGACGTAGGCAGCTTCTTCTATATAAACGGAGAGGATTTCCTGCTGACGGATCTGGGCTGCGGAGAATATACCAGAGAATATTTTTCGGAGAAACGGTACGAGCATCTCTGCTGCAGGTCGCTGGGCCACAATGTCCCCCTCATTGACGGCAGGGAGCAGCTGGCGGGAGAAGAATACGGCTGTGGGCGCTTCGACACCCAGGGCCCTGACAGCACCCTCATCAGCTTCGCCGGGGCGTATGCCAATCCGGAACTGAAATCCCTGACCCGCAGGCTGGACTGGGATGAGGCCGAGGGAACCCTGCAGGTAGAGGACCGCTTCCAAGTGACAGAGCGATTGCAGTCCATCCGGGAGAACCTGGTGACCTGCTGGAAGCCGGAAATCCAGGGCAATACCCTGCGGATACAGGGGCCGCACAGCGGCTGCGTGGTGACCATAGAAGGCCCTGAGGTAAAGGCGGACTGTATCCGCCAGGATTTCAGCGACCACGGCGGACACCATAGGGACGTGTGGCTGATTCAGTGGGAGGTGCCCGGCACGGGAAAGGCCGGAGACCTCTCGGCCCGGTTCACGGTGCGGGCAGTGTGAACGAGGAAGAGGCTGTCGGGGAAGCGGAGATTTTTGCGCACTGGGAAGAAATCCATATAATACATATAAAAAGAAAGCAGGACGAGCACAATGAAAATGACAATGAAAAAGGCCCCCATGGGGTGGAACAGCTACGATTATTATGACACCACTGTCACCGAGGAGCAGGTGAAAGCCAATGCGGACTATATGGCGGCGAACTTAAAGGACTGCGGCTGGGAGTACGTGGTGGTGGACATCCAGTGGTACGCGAAGGATGCCGGGAGCCGGAGGAGCGAATTCCAGTACATCCCCTTCGGGGACATGGAGATGGACGGATACGGAAGATACCAGCCTGCGGTGAACCGTTTCCCCTCGGCGGCAGAGGGCAGGGGCTTCGGCCCATTGGCGGATTATGTCCACAGCCTGGGCCTGAAGTTCGGCATCCATATCATGCGGGGCATCCCCAGGCTTGCGGCCCATCAGCACCTGCCCATAGCGGGCTGCGCGTACACGGCGGCGGACGCGGCAGACCCGGCGTCCATCTGCGGCTGGAACCCGGACATGTACGGCGTGCGGGACAATGCGGCGGGACAGGCGTATTACGATTCCATGATAAAAATGTACGCGGACTGGGGCGTGGACTTCATCAAATGCGACGATATCTGCGATAGCTGGATGTACAGAAGCGACAGCTTCAGCGGCTGGCACGAGACCAAGATGCTCCATGAGGCCATCGGGAAATCCGGCCGGGACATCGTGCTCAGCCTATCCCCGGGGCCAGCCCACATCGACAGGGCCTGGCAGTACGGAAGATATGCCAATATGTGGCGCATCACGGACGATTTCTGGGACAAGTGGGAGCTTCTGGCGAACATGTTCTACCGCTGCGAGCTCTGGCAGGACCATGTGGCGGAGGGCTGCTACCCTGACTGCGACATGCTGCCCTTAGGCAAGCTTGGCGGAGGCTTCGGCAGAGGGGAGTGGGATACCAATTTCACCCAGGACGAGCAGAAGACCATGCTGACCCTCTGGTGCGTCTTCGGCTCACCCCTGATGGTGGGCGCGGAGCTGACCAAGCTGGACGAGTGGACGAAGTGGCTCCTGACCAGGAAGGATATCCTGAAGCTCACGGGCAATGCCTACGCAGGAAAGCAGGTGGAGCGGGACGAAAGTCACGCCATATGGAGCTGCATGAATGAGGAGACCGGGGAGCGGTACCTGGCGTTCTTCAACCTGGGGGAGAAGGAGACGATAGTATCCTGCGACTGCGCCAGAGTGGAGCAGTTCGCCAGAGTCGGCAGAATCCAGGCGCTGGAGGCGCTGGAGCTGTGGAGTGGCGAGAGGAGAAGCGTGGAGCAGGGCATGCTCACAGCCCAGGTGCCTGCCCATGGGGCGAAGCTGTTTGAACTGAGCTGA
>CAMTBF010000394.1 GCA_947068385.1 uncultured Lachnospiraceae bacterium | reverse complement strand
GGCGACCACCGAGATCTACACTCTTTCCCTACATGACGCTCTTCCGATCTATATCCTGCTGATCCTGATGAAGAACCAGGGCCGGGTATTCTCCATCGACCAGATATACGAGAGCATCTGGAACGAGGACGCCATCGGGGCGGACAATACGGTGGCCGTGCACATACGCCATATCCGGGAGAAGATAGAGATCAATCCCAGGGAGCCCAGGTATCTGAAGGTAGTCTGGGGCGTGGGCTACAAAATCGACAAGCAGTAGAGGGGCGCATTCCATAAAAGAGGAGCATTCCGATGAAAAGGACCACATTAAAGAGATTCTGCCTGGAGCTGCTCCAGCATCTGCTGGCGGCCGGCATCATGACAGCCCTGGCGTATCTGCTTCTGAACTCCTATATTGCGGTGGACTCCATCGACGGGCCCAAGGTGTACCGGATATTCCCCATCGATACGGGGCTGGAATTCGAGGAATCCGAGATCTACCATGACCTGTTCCGGAACGCGGTATCCGATATCACCCAGCTTGTGGCCCTGAAGGGGCAGCTGGAGACGGACGGCATCCTGGATCCTTCCAAGAAGATAGATGTCACGGCATACGCAAAGGAGATCGGGAAGGATTCCGGCGGCCCCCTGACGGTGGTCTATACGCTGGACGACATCATCAAATGGGGGAAGTCCGACGTGGAATATACGAACCGCTTCATGAGCATGTCGGAGTTCGTGAACTATTTCGGCAACTGCATCTATCCTGAGAACTTCAAGCTGGACGAATTCGGCCAGCTTGGCTTCGACGGCTTCTACCATGTGGGCGATGCCCAGGAGGACGGCATGGAAGAGGGCGGGGAGGATGTTACGGGCCTGGAGGGCGCGGAGGCCGTCCCGGTAGAGCGCTACGGGAAGAGCCCGGAGGAGATAGCCGCGCTGTCAGAGGCCTTGGAGGAGAGCACCCAGGAGCAGCTGGAGGACATGGTGTTCTCCCATATCATGTCCCAGAATCCGGACGGCATAGACATATCCAGAGAGGACGACGGCAGCCTGACCGTGTTCATCCCCATGCTGAACTGCCGCTACACAAGCGTGGGGGGCAAGAAGCAGCTCACGGCCTATGCCCGGAACTGGCTCGAATATATGAAGCTCCAGGAGAACGTGGTGGCGGCGGTGGAGAGCCTTACCATCAATTATCAGCGCTACCAGCTCTGCAATGAGGCCTACAGAGGGGCCAACAGCAATGTGAAATATATGGTGCGCATGATGACGGACGAGGGCATGTGCACCTATACCAATGTGCCCGACCTGGCCGAGCTGCCGGACAATGAGGTCACGGAGTCCTTTAATGAGTACAGGCGCTATCTGATCTACTACCCGGACAGCCTGGTGTTCATGGGGAATACGATCTTCAGCGAGGAGGAGATAGACGACTACATCAGCGTATACAGCTACGCCTATCCGGACACCACCCATATCTGGCTGGGGGTGGACTCCAAGTACACCATCCAGGGGGACTCCTTCCACACGGCCAACGCGGTCTATCAGAGGATCGTGCCGAATGTGGGGCGCTTCATCATCCTGATCGCGGTTCTGGCCTTTGTCTGGCTGGGCATCGGCATCTACCTGACCTATGTGGCCGGCGTGGTTCCCGGCGGGAACGGGGAGCGGATCTGTTATCTGAACCGTTTCGACAGGCTCTGGACAGAGCTGCTCCTGCTCCTGGCGGCGGGGCTGGCCTACGGCGGCTGGCTGGGATACGGGATCCTGGTGGACATTGCCGAGACGGCGCAGGTCATGCCCACGAAGCTGTTCGGCATCGAGCTGACGAAGCTGTACCGCTACGGCCTGTTCGCGGCCTTCGGCATTTATGCCAGCATGGGCTTTGACACGATCTGGTACAGCATGGTGCGGCGGATGCGGGTGGGCGGCCTGTGGGAGGGGAGCTTCCTGCACTTTCTGTGCAGGGGCATCGAGAACTCCGTCAGGTTCATCCTCCGCCACAAGAGCTCCATGATCAGCACGCTGCTGCCCTATAACCTGTTCCTGTTCTCCAACCTGGCAGGGATCGCCGTGGTATATAAGCTGTGGAACAGGAGGGTATACGCCTTCCTGGTCCTGGTGGCCATGGTGGCCGTGGACGGAGTGGTAGGCGTGCTCCTCTCCCGGCGCAACGCGGAGCAGGCGGAGATCGAGGAGGGCATAGGCAGGATACGGGACGGAGAGGTGGAGTTCAAGGTGGACGCGGACAGCCTCCACGGCTCCAGCAGGGAGCTGGCGATCGCGGTGAACAATATCGGGGAGGGCATCCGCAGGGCGGTGAAGACCAGCATGGAGGACGAGCGCCTGAAGACGGAGCTGATCACCAATGTGTCCCACGATCTGAAGACGCCGCTGACGTCCATCATCAGCTATGTGGACCTGCTGAAGCGCCTGCATATCCAGGAGGAGCCTGCCAAAGGATATATCGACATCCTGGACAGCAAGGCCCAGCGCCTGAAGCAGCTCACCGACGACCTGGTGGAGGCCTCCCGGATCTCCTCCGGCAGTATCGTGCTGGAGAAGGAGAAGCTGAACCTGACGGAGCTTTTGAACCAGGGGATCGGGGAATTCTCCGAGCGGATGGAGGAGAGCAGCCTGCAGGTGGTGTTCGAGGACGACGACGTGCCGGCCTACATCTATGCGGACAGCCGCAGGATGTGGCGGGTGGTGGAGAATCTGTTCAACAATATCTGCAAGTACGCCATGGAGGGCACCCGGGTCTACATCGAGACGAGGAAGCAGGAGGGCAGGATAGAGGTATCCATCAAGAACATCTCCAGACAGCAGATGAGCGTCCGGCCGGAGGAGCTGACGGAGCGGTTCATCCGGGGGGATTCCTCCCGCACCACGGAGGGCAGCGGCCTGGGGCTCTCCATCGCCAAGAGCCTGGTACAGGTCCATGGGGGCAGCTTCGAGATTCTGATGGACGGGGATCTGTTCAAGGTGCAGATGTCTTTTCCAGAGTATAAAGAGGGCTCCGCGGACGAGGCCATGGAGGCGACATAGGCGGAGCCGTGAGGACAGTCCGGTCAGTTCATTTCGAACTCCTGGCGGTTGTTGTAGGATTCCAGGATGCTGTGGATCCTGTCGGTGGGCGTGAGCGCGTTGGTCAGGGAGGCGTCGTGGTTCATGAAGTCGATCAGGGAGGCCACGAACTTGCTCATGTCCGCCTCGATGAAATAAGGCCTGCTGTAAAGCTCGGGAGGCAGATAGGTGAGGTCGGTGGCGACCACCTTGTCGAAATAGCCTTTCTCATAGGCCTCGTCGAAGGACTCCAGGCCGTCGGTGAACAGCCCGAAGGTACAGCAGACGAAGACCCGCCTGGCATTCATCCGTTTGAGCTGTCTGGCGGTGTCCAGCATGCTCTGTCCGGAGGAGATGATGTCGTCTATGATGATGACGTCCTTGCTGTCTATATTGTCCCCCAGGAACTCATGGGCCACGATAGGGTTGCGCCCGCCTACGATGGTGGAATAGTCCCGGCGCTTATAGAACATGCCCGTATCCACGCCCAGGACGGTGGCGAAATAGATGGCCCGGTCCAGCGCGCCCTCATCGGGGCTGATCACCACCAGATGGTCCTTGTCCACGATCAGGTCCTCCTCGGAATTCAGGAGCGCCTTGATGAACTGGTAAGGGGTGGTGAAGTTGTCGAAGCCGTTCAAGGGGATCGCGTTCTGCACCCTGGGATCATGGGCGTCAAAGGTGATGAAATTTGCGATGCCCATGTCCCGCAGCTCCCGCAGGACGAAGGCGCAGTCCAGGGATTCCCGGCCGCACCGCTTGTGCTGCCTGCTCTCATAGAGGAAGGGCATGATGACATTGATCCGGTGGGCCTTGCCGTTGCAGGCGGAGATGACCCGCTTCAAGTCCTGATAGTGGTCGTCCGGGGACATATGGTTGGTAAATCCATGCATATGATAGGTGATGCTGTGGTTGCACACATCCACCAGCAGGAAGAGATCCTT